>CAZNYE010000495.1:0-11016 GCA_964577185.1 uncultured Pseudomonadales bacterium
GATCAACGGATTCAGTCTGTTGTCACTGAGCGGCGAGGCACCGCGCTCGGCATGGGGTCTTTCCGGACTCGGCGAGGAGGGCGTTTGCCAATCCATCGAGTTTTTCACCGGCGCGCGAGTCATAGGCGTTTCCCCGCAGGATACGGTCGGAGGCTAGGCCGGATCTCGGATCAATTGATGTCGGTCATTTCTACGTTTTGGACGAGGCCCTCTCGGCCTAGCTGAAACACCGCATCCTTGTATCTTGGTGGGCCAAATCTTGGGCGCGCGTTGTTCGAAACCGCGACGGGCTCCTTGGGGATGCCGATAAAATTCGTGTCCAGTTCGCCATTGCCATTGCGGTCATAGATGATCGACATGGCGTATTCGCCGGTGGGAAGTTCGATTTGCACCATGACGACCCCATCCTCGCGCGAGGACGCAATGTCCACTTTTCGAGTCAGCAGCGCATTGTCGCCGAGCCACTCGTCCTCGGAGTCGTACACAGATACGTACAGATCGCCGACGACATCTGCAAGCCCCGCGATTCGCAAGTCCACGACCGGGCTTTCAGCTCGGGCGGTCATCATCAGTAGGCAACACATCAGCGCCAGGCGGAGTCGATTGCACGGATGATTGGAATGCATCAAGCGGAATGTCTGTCGCGCGACAGCCCCTAGCCCGGATATTTCACGAGTCAGTAATGAAGGATGGCGGGAACTCCTGTAAAATCAGGGTGTTAAATCAGTTCTCGCAGGAGAACCCGCCATGACGAAACGTTACCATTCCCCGATCAGATTTTCCACCGTCAAAAACCAAAAACCAAATGTTTTTCCCAAAAATCTGAGGATGCGGGTACACTGGATTGATGAAGAGCCAAGCCTCATCCGCAACCCTCAGGGATTATGGCACTTTCAAAGATAGCCTAAAGGCACCCATTCACAGGTGGTTCACATATCCAGCCGGTTACTCGCACAAGCTCGTTGAGGCGAAGATAGAAGAATACGGAATTGGACGTGGCGACTGCATTGGGGACCCGTTCGTCGGAACCGGCACTACTTCATTGACTGCCAAACTGCAAGGCGTTGATTCTATTGGAGTCGAAGCGCACCCGTTTGTGCATTGGATTGCCAAAACAAAGCTTCACTTTGAGTGTGATGTCGACGAATTGAGAAGTGATATGGAGTCGGTTCTCGGTGAAGCTCAGAGACTTTACGCTTCTACGCCATGCACAGATGGTTGGCCGGACTTGGTCTACAAATGCTACTCCAAACCAAATCTAGCTCGCCTCGCTGCTTTGAAAACCGCAATTGAACGTAGTAAGAGCGGTCAATCGCAGCTACTTAAGGTAGCGCTTACAGCCACCCTCAGGGACAGCACATCCGCGGGCGCAGGCTGGCCTTACATAGCTCCAAGCAAGTTCGCGGAGCGGAAGGTGGAGAGAAATGCGTTTGATGAATTCATGAAGAGATGTGCCGTGATTGAGGCGGACATAGTCAAAGCCATGTCTATGCATCCATCCATCTCATCGCATTCCCTCGAGCTAGGTGATGCGCGTCGCTTCGCTGATATTGCGGGCAAGGAAGCCCTAAAGATGGTGCTTACTTCACCTCCGTATTTGAACAATTATGACTATGCGGACCGTACCCGGCTGGAAACATACTTTTGGGGTCTGTTCCAGAGCTGGGGAGAAATCACCGAGCAGGTGAGAGACAAGTTGATTGTTGCCGCCACTACTCAGGTGAAGCGCATCGAGATGAATGGTGCCGCCGAAGTACCTGAGGTTGGCCGCGTCAGCCCTGCGGTTCAAAATGAATTGTCCGAAGCTGTGCAACGCCTAGCTGAGCTGAGAAAAGTGAAGCGAGGCAAAAAGTCATACGACCTCATGGTAGCCCAGTACTTTCAGGACATGCTTCAAGTGATTATTCAGGTCTACGCTAGCCTCGTTCCCAAAGGTGTGTTCATCCTGGTGCTAGGTGACTCCGCGCCTTACGGTGTTCATGTCGCGACTGACGAGTTGGTGGCGAGAATCGCGCTCGATGTCGGATTCAGAGATTATTCCATCGAGATTATTCGCACACGGGGCGACAAATGGGCAGGGAATTCTCAAAGGCACAAGGTCCCGCTACGGGAAAGCATAGTGACACTTATTAAGTAATTGTGCCGATGGCCGTGAGAAATGTAGCAAACCCGGCAGCAGCGTTGGGGCAAGAAATTGGAAAGCTCATCGAAGTGGAAATCGTCCAGAGTTTGCGGCTTGCCATGGACGTCTTCGGACACACGATTGGGCCAGCGAAGTTGAAGGACGCGACTGAGAACATATTTCAGATTGATGCGGTTGTGAGGGATAGCAAGGGCAGTCCAATAATTCTTCTTGATCCCAAGTACATCCGTTACAAGAAGCACAACAGGGATAAAGGTAGTTGGCTGTGCGTCGCGCACTACAATCTGCGCAAAACTTATCCCACTATCCGGAAATGTATTGCGGTATTGGCAGGCAATTGGTCAAAACCATCGATGGAGTTAATCAAGAGCTTTGGGGTAGAGATTCTCAACATATCGTTCCTCCATATCAAGGAAGTATCTTCCTCATATGGCGTAGAATTTGACTGGGGGGAAAAGGACCGGGAGACTCCTCGAATATCGCATGAGTCATTTGTCGACCTTAGCCCCGAGCAAAAGAGCGAGATGGCACAGCGTCTGATTGCTCCGGTAAAGAAGGAACTCGAGGACTCGGTAATCGACGTGATTGAGTCAACGATATCCGGGCAGCGCGTTTCAGGCGTTGAGATTTTGCTCAAGACTGAGAGCAATCAAATGCTTCTGAGGCAATATGAATCCGTCGCCGAGGCGTTGAAGGGAATGGTTGAGTTCACTTCTGAACGTAGAGATGTCGGTGTGTTCTTGGAGCGTGGCAACGACCAATAGCACTGCCGCTTCCACATTGCCTCGTCAACTTGGATCAGGTCCTCAAGAACTTGCTCCATGTGGGTCGATTGACGCAATATGCACTATTGTAATGAATATTCGATAATGGTATAGTTTTTACCATAAATTGCTAATTACGTCATTTAGGCGCTAACACCATGACCTTCCAGTTTCCAGATAAAGCCTATATCAATCGCAAAGATTCAACTGACAAAGAGATCTGCTGGGATTCTCCCGCATTGCAGCTTCTTGTCGGCGGCAAGGCTTCTCTCAGAACAGTTGAGCGGGCACTGAAGGACTTTCTACCGGAGGTGAAGAAGCTCGAAGAGGTGGTCGACGAGCATGGTGAGGGATTGAATTCTCTCGTTCGCGATGCGATGGAAAATGAAGCGAAGCAGAAGCGACTGCCTTCGTTTGTAATGCAAGCGCACAATACCGAATACGGCCATGTGCTCATGACCAACGACGGGCGAGGCGGTCGTAAGTGGCTGTGGTGCGAGAGTTCCTCCGACAAGCATGCGCTGCTGGCTTTCCTTGATGCCCTTGCACGTCAGTACGAGAAACCCCTGCTGATCTGGCCATGCGGTACCTTGACGAGCATCGCTAGGAAACTTGTCTCCGAACACAAAGGGCATGAAATCCGCTTGGCGTCCGGGGGACTCGCCCGTCTCGCGCTCACGGCCTACCGCTCCCCAAGAATTCAGTTTGATCGAGCAACCCGCACACCAAGAACGGACAGCAGCATGGATATGACACATCTAGACCGCCTAGAAGCAGAGAGCATTCACATTATTAGGGAGGTGGTTGCGGAGACTGAGAATCCAGTCATGCTCTATTCAATCGGCAAGGACTCTTCGGTCATGTTGCGACTCGCGGAGAAAGCCTTTTATCCGAGCAAACCGCCCTTTCCCTTGATGCATGTGGATACACGCTGGAAATTTCAAGCCATGTACGAATTTCGCACCCGCATCGCGGAGCAGACTGGCATGGAATTGATCGTCCACATCAACCCGGAGGGTGTCGAAAAGAACATCAACCCCTTTGATCACGGCAGTGCCCTGCACACAGACGTGATGAAGACGCAGGGCTTGATTCAAGCCTTGGACAAGCATGGATTCGATGCCGCATTCGGAGGTGCGAGGCGCGATGAGGAAAAGAGCCGGGCGAAGGAGCGCGTCTTTTCTTTTCGCAACAGGCAGCATCGATGGGACCCCAAGAACCAGCGACCCGAACTCTGGAATCTCTACAACGGCAGAAAAGCACCGGGCGAGAGTATCCGCGTGTTCCCGCTGTCCAACTGGACGGAGCTTGACATTTGGCAGTACATCTACCGCGAGAACATTCCGATCGTGCCGCTCTACTTCGCGGCGCAGCGTCCTGTGATCGAGCGTGACGGCATGCTCATGCTGGTCGATGATGATCGCCTGAAGCTCTTCCCGGGCGAGAAAATCCAGACCAAGCGGGTCAGGTTCAGAACCCTCGGCTGCTACCCACTCACCGGTGCTATTGAATCCGACGCCGACACGCTGCCCGGGATTCTTTTGGAGTTACTCGAAGCCAGGACCAGCGAACGGCAAGGCAGGGCAATCGACACTGACAGCATCGGCTCCATGGAAAAGAAGAAGCAGGAGGGGTATTTTTGATGGAAGCAGAACCGAAAAAGTACCGCGAGTCACATCTCAGGAGCCTGCTCAAGGCCTTCTCTTGGCGCGTGCTGGCGACAAGCACCACGGCCATCATCGCTTACTTCATCACCGGTGAAATCAAGGCCGCGGTGATGATCGGTGGCATCGAGTTCGTGACCAAGTTTCTTATCTACTACCTGCACGAACGTGCCTGGCAATTGGTTCCAAGAGGCACCATCCGGCATTTGATCCAAGGCAATCACCATGAATGATCTCGCGACCAACATAGACCAATATCTTGAAGAACAATCCAAGCTCGACCTGCTGCGCTTTATCACCTGTGGCTCAGTCGATGACGGCAAATCAACCCTCATCGGACGAATGCTCTACGAGGCGCAGCTCATATTTGAAGATCAGGTTGCGGCATTGAGGAACGAGTCGCGACACATGGGCACGCAGGGCGGCGACATAGACTTCGCATTGCTTGTGGATGGTCTTGCGGCGGAAAGGGAGCAGGGAATAACGATCGACGTGGCCTACCGTTTCTTCGCCACGGATCATCGAAAATTCATAGTTGCGGATACGCCCGGTCACGAACAATACACACGCAACATGGCGACAGGCGCGTCGACCGCCGATGTCGCTGTCATCCTCGTTGATGCCGAAAATGGTGTCTTGACGCAAACGCGACGCCATTCATTTATCTGTTCGCTGCTCGGTATAAGTCACGTCGCATTGGCGGTGAACAAGATGGACCTGGTGAGTTTTGACCGCGAGGTGTACGAGCGAATCGTGAAGGACTATAAGGAATTCGCCGAGCAGCTCGATTTCGAACAAATTACCGCCATCCCGGTTTCGGCCCTCATGGGCGACAACGTGGTTGAGCGCTCACATAGGACCCCATGGTATTCCGGCCCCACATTGATTGGATACCTTGAAACCGTGCGCGCGCATCGCTCTCTCGCAAACCATGCCTTCCGCATGCCTGTGCAATGGGTGAATCGACCGGACAGTACTTTTCGCGGATTTTCGGGCACTGTCGTCTCGGGGCAGGTCTCCCGTGGTGATGAAGTGCGCGTGCTGCCGAGCGGCGAGGTTGCCAAGGTGGAAGACATCATCCTCTATAAGGACAGCCTGCCGGTTGCAACGACCGACCAAGCGGTGACCGTTCGGCTTGATCGCGAGGTAGATTGTTCTCGTGGCGATGTCCTGGTGGCGGCACAGGATCCCATTGAAGTAGCCGATCAATTCGAGGTCAATCTGGTGTGGATGGATCAAGAGCCGGGGCATCACGGCCGCGCCTACTGGCTCAAGACTGGCACGACTCGCGTGAATGCCACCATCACCAATATCAAGTACAAGTACAACGTCAACACCCTCGAGCATCTGTCCACCCACGACATGGAACTCAATGACATAGGTGCGGCCACCATCAGCGTCGACCGGGACATTCCCTTTGAACCCTATGCAAACAATCGCGCACTTGGTTCCTTCGTGCTGATAGATCGATTTACGAACGCATCTGTGGCCGCGGGCATGATCAACTTCGCCCTGCGCCGCGCCCGAAACATTCATCACCAGAAACTGGTGATCGACAAGGAGGCACGCGCGGCACTGAATGGACACAAAGGCAGGGTTCTCTGGTTCACAGGGTTAAGTGGTGCCGGCAAGTCTTCGATTGCCGACGCCTTGGAGCAGCAGCTACATCATCGCGGTGTTCGCACCTACATTCTCGACGGTGACAATGTCCGGCATGGTCTTAATCAGGATCTCGGATTCTCTGACGGTGATCGAATTGAGAACATTCGAAGAGTGGGAGAGGTTGCCAAGCTCATGGTGGATGCAGGGCTGGTGGTATTAACCTCGTTCATTTCTCCCTTCAGGGCTGAGCGTGACATGGCGAGACGCCTGATGGAAGAAGGCGAATTCGTTGAAATTTTCGTAGACACCCCCCTTGAAGAAGCAGAGAGGCGCGACACCAAGGGCCTCTATGCCAAGGCACGACGGGGAGAACTGCCTAACTTCACCGGAGTCGACAGCGCCTATGAAGCACCTGGGAATCCAGAGATTCACCTGCGCTCCGGGGAAGACTCAATAGACACCTGCGTCGGGCGGGTTCTGGACTATCTGGAGGCGCTGTAAGCAAGAGGCAATGAACGCACTTGCATAGAAGCCGCCGCGAACAAGCCGTTTACTTTTGTTAGAGTTGCCGCTTCACATCCCTACCCCGGCGAAGCAGATGGACGCACCAATGGCCGCTCCCTTGGAGCGTCGGCACATGCCCGTTGATTACGCCGTATCACTCGGCGAGTACACCTGCCGCGGCACTCTGAAGGAAGCCCGCATTCCTGAGGACCATGGCCCCGCGCAATCCTTGCGGGGCTTTGAGAGCACCTACCGCAATATCATCGACTACATAGTGCGAATTACCTTTCGCATCTGGGAGGACCGTGATGTGGAGTACATTCGCAGGACCTACTCTCCAGATTCCAAGGTGTTCGATGATTACGGCCTACAAATTGGTGCCGCCAAGATCGTGGACGACACGTATCACACCACCGGTGCGTTTTCGGACATTCAGCTCATCGCAGATGATGTGGTCTGGGCGGGCGACGACGAAGTGGGATTTCATACCTCGCATCGCACAATCATCCGCGGAACCAATGACGGTGCGAGCCGCTATGGGCCTGCCACAGGACGCTACGTTGATGTATTGGTCATCGCCAACTGCGTGGCGCGCGAGAATGAGATATTCCTAGAACACGTCTTGTACAACAATTCGAGCATGCTTGAACAACTTGGTTTTTCAGTCCATGACATGGCCAAGCGGCTGGCAGCCGATGCGCCCGCCGGTTGGCCGAGAAGTGATGATGTTTGGCAGGCGCTGCGGGCGGCATCCCGGCCCGCAAGCCCGCTTTTCCAAAGTGAACCTGTTGACGGGTTCGATGTTGACCGGTTCGAGCGCGAGGTCTTCAATCTGACTTGGAGCGAGCCGGTTGGTGGCCGACTGGCCACCTTTTACGATCCTGACTGTGAATTTCGCGGGGCAACCGGTCGTGAGTTCCGTGGTCCATCCGCGTTGTCGGCGTTCTGGCGTACACTTCGATTGCCTTTTTCAAGCTTTGAGCCGCAGATCGATGAGGTGTATTGGATGGGCAGCCACGAACAAGGCTATCTCACATCAACACGATGGAGCGTGGATGCTGTGCTGTGCGGAGTCCCCATTCAGATTTGGGGCATCACCCAGCACGAAATCGTTTCGGGACGCATTCGGCGCGAATGGATGCTGTTCAATGAACTTGATGTGATGATGCAAATTGAGAGGAGTGCCGCATGACGAACATTCAAGCCGCCAAGTCGCTCGTGCTCGACTATTTCAACGAACTGGAATCGGCACAAGAGTCTGAGATCGCCCAAGTGGTTGATCGGTTCACCGCGAAAAGTTATTTCATGCGAGCCGTGCATCCGTTCAATGAGCTACGAGGCGCGGAGACCTGCGCGTCGACCTTGATCGCCCCTATTTGGCGATCAATTCGGCCCATTCAACGCCGACAAGAGGTGTTCATGGCGGCGCCGAATCGAATCGACGGCAACCTGTGGGTCACCAGCATGGGCAAACTGCTCGGTCTCTTTGACGAGCCGCTCCTCGGCATCGGCGCAACAGGCAAGCTCGTCATGATGCCCTACTGCGAATTCCATCGCGTTGAAGGCGACAAGATTTGCGAGTCGGCTTTTTTCTGCGACCTCCTCGGTCTCATGCAACAGGCGGGACTACGGCCGCTGCCCATGCAGACGGGGGCCGACTTCCCGCACCCGGGACCGAGGACACAGGACGGATTGCTTTACAAGGCACAAGACCCGGCGGAATCCAAAACAACGCTTGACCTCATCATGCGCATGTGCTCGGACCTCGTGGACAAGGACGGCTTTCAATCCCCGAATTCGTCCTTGGCCAACACTTGGCATGAGAACATGCTCTGGTTCGGCCCCGCTGGTGTAGGCGCAACCTACACGATTCCACGTTATCAGTTGCAGCATCAGGAACCCTTCCGCGCGGGACTTGCCAAGATCGACTTCAACGGCCATGTGCTTGAGCACGCCGAAGGTGCCTATGGTGGTTGGTTTGGCTGGCCAAACCTGCTTGTTCGCCAAGGTGAAGGCTACATGGGCTTGCCAGCTTCAGAGCGCACAACTGAAATGCGGGTTGTGGATATCTATCGGCGCGAAGGGGACAAGCTCGCCGAGAATTGGGTGTTTATCGACCACTTGCACTACTTGAAGCTACTTGGCGTGGATGTACTTGCGCGCAATTCAGCCATTCACGGATAGCAGCGGGGCCGTTGTCGCCCAAGTGTTTCAGAGCAGATGCTGGGCAACCAGAAGCGCCGCCACACAAAGAAAGAAGTAGCCGAGCAGCCAATAGCTTGCGCGGTCGACCTTGCCCGGCATCACATACCAGCCCTCTTGCTGTACCGGCAATCCTTCGCGCGCGAACTTGGCCTGCTGCCCGCGCACCGTGTATTCAGACTCCCGATCCTGAAAACCGTCCAGGATCAGGCTGAACACCCATCCGACACCCGTGCTTACGATGCCGCCGATCACGCAATACCAAGGCCAGGCAATGTCTTGGAAGTATTCGATATAGGCGAGGGTGAAGAACCCCACGACGACACCGACCATAAGGCCGCGCTCCGAGGCGTGTTTCGAAAAGAAGCCAAGCCCGAACATGGCCAGCTTCGCACCTACAAAGAAGGATCCAACCTTGCTCAGGATTTCGAGCACTGAACCGTCGCTCTTGGTGAATATGATCGCCGGCACCACCATCAAGACCGCCCAAAAGAGCGTGAACCATCGTGATGCCTTGAGGTAGTGCTCGGGCGAGCGACTACGCGAGAAGAACTTCTCGTAGAAATCGATGGTGGTGACGGTCGCCATCGAATTGAGGCTCGAGTCAAGACTCGACATGGCGGCGGCGAGTATCGCGGCCGTAATGATGCCCATCAGCCCCGGCACGCCAATTTGCGCCACGAACTCAAGGACGATCAAATTCTCCTGCTCGAAATGGCGTCCTTGATAGTAGGCATAGAAGAGGATGCCGAGTCCAAAAAACACCACATAGCCGAGAAACGCCGCGTAGCCCATGCTGATATAGGCTTTCTTGGCATCGCCTATGGTGCGCGCGGCAAGGGTTCGCTGAATCATCATCTGGTTTACGCCATACACCACCACGTGGTACACGGACATGGCGATCACCCCGGTCCAGATGGTGCCCACCTTGGCGGGGTCGAAGGAGAGTTCGAAGGGATCGGTCATGCCCTCGGCCTTGAGGCTCGCAAGTGTGCCGAACAGTCCGTCGGGTAGTTCCCCGATGAGCATGAATGCCGTGATACCCGCGCCGAGCAACAGGATGCCCGCTTGAATCACATCGGTCCAAATGACGGCAGAAATGCCGCCGAGCATGGTGTAAGTGACGGCCACCACGGCCACGATGAGTATGGCGTCAACCACCGGGATGCCGGTGATGAATTCAAGCACCAGCGCGGTCGTGTACAGCATGATGCCGGAGTAGGCGATGTTTCCAACCAGAAAGACCGCCGACATCAGTGTGCGCGAAGCGATGCCGAAGCGTTTTTCAAGGTAGTCGAAGATCGATGCCACGCCGCTCATGTAGAAAAACGGCAGGAACACTGTGATCACGACGAATATGGCGATCGGGTAGTTGATGTGGATGAAGATGACCGAGAAGCCTTCGACGTAGGACCAAGCGGGCCCGCCGAGAAAGGTCAACGCACCAAAGTAGGTGGCCACCACAGAAATGCCGATCGCCCACCAAGGGGTGGTGCGCCGACCAAGATAGTAGTGCTCGGCCGTCTCGATGCGTTTGCTCAAGAAAAAGCCGAGCACCAGGGTGCCAATGATGTAGGCGATCAGGATCGCCCAATTCAGTGTGCCGAATTCACTCATGACACACCCGCTCCCGGAGGGGTGCGGATCTCTGTCAAATGTATAAACTTCCCGCCTTGCGCAACAGGTTTAATAACGGTGGCGAAGCGTGATGCCAAACGTGCGCGGCGGACCATAGTCGGTGATCGCCACATCGCCGCCAAAGCGCGTGGCCTTCATGAGCACCGCCTCGTCCTCCACATTGTTGACAAAGGCGCGCACACTCAATTGCTGGTCCTGCGACTCCCAAGTCAGGCTCAAGTCCGTCTTGGTAAAGGCATCTTGATCGCCAAAGAACCAAGGTGAATCGTCCGCCCGGTATTCATCGCTGTAGTAGAGTGAGATGCCGGGCATCAGGCTGCCGTTCGCACCTAAATCCAAGGTGTAGTTACTCAGTAGTGTGAGCGTGAAGTCGGGCGAGTTCTGTACCTGCAAACCATCGAGTTGGAACAGGTTGTTCACACCGGCAATGGTTTCTCCGCCTTCTTGAAACACGTTCGGCAAGACAAAGTCGCCGTAGCTGGCATCCTGCATGGTCACC
>CAZNYE010000496.1:0-3309 GCA_964577185.1 uncultured Pseudomonadales bacterium
GCATCCTGCTGAGCATGGATGCCTCGGTTGGCGATTTCGAGTGCGCCGACCTGCTTATCGAAGGCGATAAGATCTCGGCCATCGCGCCAAACATCGACATCGGCGAGGGCCAGGAGACGCAACTTGTCGATGCCTCGGGCAAGATTCTCATGCCCGGCTTTGTGGATACCCACAACCATCAATTCCAGACCGCGCTCAGGAGCTATCTTTCCGATGGCCTACTATTAAGCGATGGTGCCGAAGGCAGCCCGAAGAGCTATGCGGTTGAAATAATTGGCAGACTCGCTCCCCACTATTCGCCCGAGGATGTCCATATTTCGGAACTGATCGGCTCGCTGAGTCAACTTGATGCGGGCGTCACCACGGTCATGGACATCTCTCAAGTCCACCATTCGCCAGAGCACACCGAAGCGGCCATCCAAGGGCTTGCCGATGCCGGCAAGCGCGCGGCGCTGTGCTATACGAATGGCTTTGGGGAGGCGTGCCTCTATCCACAGGATATTCGTCGCATTCGGAAAGAACACTTCAGCTCCGACGATCAGCTACTGACCCTCGTCATGGGCGCGGAACCCTATGACGAACACTATCCCGAGTATTGGTCGCTGGCGCGCAGCCTCGACCTCGCAATCGCCTCGCATGTGGTCGGACACTTTAGCTCCCAAGAGCAGCAGCAGGCACTCGCCGAGCTGCTCGGACCCGACAATCTGGTGATTCATGCGACCGGAATGAGCGATGATTTCTGGCGATGCCTTGCCGATGCGGGCACCGGCATCTCACTCGCGGTGCCTATCGAGATGACCATGGGGCACGGCATGCCGCCGATCATGAAGGCGCTTGAATTCGGTGTCGCGCCCTCGCTCAGCAGCGACGTCGAGTGCAATTTTAGCGCGGACTTCTTTACCCAGATGCGTTCCCTCATGACGCTTGAACGTGCGCTGGTCAACGAGCAGACGCTGTCGGGTGAAGACGGCGGAGCACCACTTCTCACTTGTCGGGAAATCATAGACTACGCAACCCTGCAGGGTGCCAAAACCCTTGGTCTTGATGCCAAAGTTGGCACGCTGACACCGGGCAAGCAGGCGGACATCATCCTGCTCGATGCTCGCGCGATCAATGTCGCACCGCTGAATAACGTGCCGGGTGCGGTGGTGACACTGATGGAACGCAGCAATGTCGAAACCGTGATCGTCGCCGGACGCATACGCAAGTGGCGCGGCAGGTTACTTGATGTCGATACGACCAAACTGCTGACCGAACTGGAGCATTCACGCGACCGCATCTTCGCCGCCGCTGGTGTGCAACGTAACCTGTTTTCTTGAATCGCCGCCACCCACCCTTGACTGAACAACTTCTGACTGAACAACTTCGGAGACCGAGATGACCGCAAGACTTGAAAAGGACCACTTCGATGTGCAGCTCGTCGTACCGAGCATCGACAAGGCGCTCGAGTTCTGGCGCGACACCCTCGGGTTTGCGGTGGACAAGCAGTTAGATATCATGCCCGGCGTTGTGCAGTGCCGTCTGCGCGCTGGCTCGGCGCTGGTCAAACTCATCGAAGTCGATGAGACCGTCACCGCAGATTTCATGGCTTCGATGCCTGCGCTTGACATGCTGAGCGAGTTTGGTTTTCGTGGCCTGACCATTTACGTGGAGAACTTTGATCAAGTGGTGCAAGACTGTCTGGACAAGGGTTTCGACCAGCTGATGCCAGCGCGGCCGTCGATGGCCGAACCGGAGAGCGGCAGGCTCGCCTGCATGTTCCGCGATGCCGACGGCAACTATTTGGAGATCATTTCATCTGCGAAGGCAACTTGACCCATTTGCAGCACACATCAGGGAGTGCCAATGAGCGAACCAATGGAATCAATTGAATACCGGGCGACACAAGCGTTTCAGCAACTGGCCAAGTCCATCTGCGTCCTCAGCCTAATGGAAGACATTCAAGACATTCAAGACATTCAAGACCGTCAAGAGCGTCGACACCACGCAAGCGTGGCGACGGCAGTGTGCAATCTTGCCAACACACCGCCTTCCTTGCTTGTGTGCATCGAGAAAACCGCATCCTTGGCTCGGCTGTTGGTGCCCGATGCCAAGTTCGCCGTGAATGTGCTCGGTGCGGATCAGGGCGCGATTGTTGGGCAGTGCATGAGCGTACGCGGCGAAGCTCGATTTGAGGTTGGAAATTGGTCGCCAGATGAGGGTGAATTAAGATACCTCCAGGATGCCCAAGCCAATCTCTTCTGTCGCGTGGCAAAACTCGTCGAGTTCGACACGCACCATATCGTGATCGCGCGAATCCTCGATGCCGAGAGCGCGGACTCCACAAACGCACTCGTCTACCTCGGCGGGAAATTTGTACCGTTCACCCAAGACTGATCACTTCAGGGAGGCGTTGTTTGCACAGATATCTGCACAAATACCTGCTCGCCGTATGTGTAGTGCCACTCATTGCGGGGTATGCGATGGCGGATACTGACAGCGAAGCCGATGCGCGCGCCGCCTTCGAGCAAATGCGCGAGGCCTCCACCCCTGGCGATTCGAAAGCCCACAAACGCATCGAGTACGCGGTGATCGCGGCGGGTGGCGAGGCGCATGCGCGCCTTGAGAGCGCCGAGTTACCCCTGTACTTGATCGACACAGAGCTTGCGGGCGAGGGCCGCGTGTCTTCATCGCCCGCCTTCACGCCCGAGTTCCTGACCATCATTTCCATGCCCTCGGGAGCAGAGGCCGGTTGGCACCCGGCACCCCAGCCGACAATCAATTTTGTGCTAGCGGGCGAGGTTGAAGTCGAAGTGCGCGGCGAGCGCCGTCGATATGGGCCGGGCAGCATCATTCTCGGCGACGATGCCGGCAGCGAGGGGCACCAAACGCGCAGTGTCGGAGAAGAGGATCTCTTGATGGTGGTCGCGCCCTTGAAGGCGCCTCCCGCCGAAGCGCCCGATGGATAAGCTGCACGCCATGTCGGTGTTCGTGCAGGTCGCCGAGCACGGTGGCTTCACGGCGGCCTCGCGTAGCCTGGATATGACCGTGTCGGCGGTCACCAAGTCCATCATGCGCCTCGAGGACGAACTCGGTGTGCTGCTCTTCAACCGCTCAACGCGCCGACTCAATATCACCGACTACGGACGTGAATACTACAACCGCTGCGTGCGCATTCTCGCCGACCTTGAGGAGGCCGAACTGGCCCTGCAGCGCGAAAATCTCGCCGCCCAGGGCGAGGTGCGTGTGTTGGCGCCCATCTCATTCGGGCGCGTGACGCTGGTGCCGGCGCTGCCCGACTTCTTTCGCCAATACCCAGACATCAAACTC
>CAZNYE010000497.1:0-2558 GCA_964577185.1 uncultured Pseudomonadales bacterium
CGCGGCGGCCCCGGTGGCTGGTGGATTCTCTACGAGCCGGAACTGCACTTCAATGACGATATTCTTGTGCCCGACTTGGCCGGCTGGCGCAGGGAGCGAATGCCGGTGTTGCCCGACGATGCCTATTTCACGCTTGCGCCAGATTGGGTGTGCGAGATTCTGTCGCCCTCCACGCGCAAAATCGACCTTGGGCCAAAAAGGGACATCTATGCGCGGGAGGGTGTCCCGCACCTGTGGCTTGTGGATCCCGAGGCTCGCAGCTTGGAAGCCTTCGCGCTCCGTTCGGGTGGATGGGTGTCGCTTGGCAGAAGGGATGGCAATGACCCCGTGTCCCTGCCTCCCTTCGAGGTCTTCAGCTTTGCGCTATCGACTCTGTGGGGCGATACAACTGAATTCGTGAAACCCGTCCGCCAAACAGAGATTCATGACCGGGCTCAGGCGGTATAGATTGGCGGTGGCCAGCTAAGCCCCTCGCGCCGCCTCAGGCAATTCATCTATGATTGGCTCAAGGGCCTCCCTGATCCAATCAAGATGGCGCTCGTAGTGCCGCCATCGACCAATCCCTTCCTCACTAATCGGCTGACGGACTTGCTCTGAGCTCGCTGTTCTAACGGATCGCTTGGTCTCGTGGAAGCGCACACAGGCTTCTTCAAAGGGCAGCTCGCAATGATCAAGAATGCGTCGAACTTGGCTCTCTAGATCGTCTACTGTTTCCTCAAGATGGACCTCGAGCACTTTTCCAGGGAGCACCTGATGCCAATGCTTCATCATCATGTGGTAGCGGCTGTAGTAGTGAACCAGATCCTCAAGGTCATAGGTGAAGGTCTGGCCCTTGGCGAAAAGCTGTTTGTAGCAACCGAGGCAGGTGTCTAGGGGATGACGCCGGGCGTTGATGATCTTCGCGTTTGGCAATATGAGATGAATGAGCCCGACCAATGGGAAGTTGTTCGGCATCTTGTCGGTGAATATGGGTCGGTCGGTCAGGCGAATGTCCGCCGCCTCTTCAAGGTAGGTCTGCCCATACCCTCGCCAATCGAGGCGGCGCAAGAGCTTGAGCGCCTGTGGAAATATCTGTCCATCGGACCTGTACCGTCCAACCGAGGCGGCGATCTTGCTTATGAACGGCAGTTCGGAGGTGCCCTCCACCAATGAGTGACTGGCTAGAATCTGCTCGACGAGCGTTGAGCCTGAACGAGGCAGGCCAACCACAAAGATGGGCGCATTCGAAGGGTCTCCGTGACCCTGCGAAGCCCCTATGAACTCGCGCGTGAAAACTTCCATGATGTCCTCGTGGCGCTTTTCCATTTCCAGTGGGTCGTGCTCTACCAGCGGACGCTGCCGCCGATTGCCAGTGTCGTAGTAATGCCAGGCTTGGTCATATTCCGCGCGGTCTTCCAATGCCTTGGCCAGCGCAAAGCGAAAATGCACTTCTTCACTCGCGGACAAGTCTGTGCTATCGAGTTGCTCGCGCATGGCGGAGAGCTCGTTATCTTCGAAACGAAACACCTTGAGGTTGGCCATGCTCCAATAGGCCTCGCCAAATTGTGGCCGTTCCTCGATGGCGCGCCGGTAGGAACCCACCGCGGCTTCCTGTTGCCCAAGTGTTTTCAGTGAATGCGCAAGGCTCATATGCAGACTTGCCGAACTTGGCTGGAGCTCCACGGCCTTCTGGTAGGACGCGGCGCTTTGCTCGGCATCTCCAGCGCGGGCGAACGCACTGCCGAGGCCGGACCAGGGCCGTGGATCTGCGGGCGCGATGTGAGCCGCTTTCTGGTAGGCGGCAATTGCCGCCTGTTCCTTGTTAAAGTCAAGCATGACGGCGCCGAGCGTGAGCCAGGCACCCAAGAAATCGGGGGCGACCGCAACCGCACGCCGCAACCAGGCTTCCGCATCCGCGAGTTGATTCTTCTCCTGCCAATAGGCGACAGCAAGAAATCGCATGGCGTCCACACTGTTGGGATTCTGGCGCAAGACTTCTTTCAAGGTGGCGATTGCCTGCGGGCCCCGGCCTTCCTTGAGGTGCTCGGCCCCGAGCGCGACCTTTTCGGCATCCCGGTCGCGTTCGAAAAATGACTCGAAATGTTCATTGGCTGCTCCGGATTCTCCCAGCGCGGCGAGCGCCTGGCCAAGCTTCTTGTGCGCGAGGGCCGCGCTTGGGTCCAGCCGGATTGCTTTCTGAAACAAGGGCACAGCCCGTGCATAGTCCTGCTTCAAGGCATGGATACTGCCAAGGTCTTCGTAGATATAGGGTAGTTCTGGCGCGAGCCGCATGGCTTTTTCAGCCTCGGACTGCGCTTCCTTGAGGCGCCCCTGGCGCATGAGCGCGTGCGATAGTAGCCGCAAATGGCGAAGGCTGCCGGGGTTCATCAACAGAAAGTCACGGCAAATCTCTTCGGCGCGCAAGGGTCGGCTGGAGCGCATGAACTGGATTGCCAAGGCAAGGCTCGTGTCGCTTTGATGCTGTGTCTGGCCACCTTTTTGGACGCTCGCATCGCCCGGGTTCATGTGCTCATCCTGCTGCGAAATGCCGCGAGTTCCGCTGGCGTGTTGATATTTGC
>CAZNYE010000498.1:0-1635 GCA_964577185.1 uncultured Pseudomonadales bacterium
AATCGGGTATTGGTCGAAGGCACCGCCAGCACCGGCTGATCACGAGTGTGGGCGATCAATGAGTCTGCGGTTGATGCCCAATCCCCGTAGGCGGATGCTGCACCCAAAGAAAATAAGAGTGCTGCGGTCACAAGGTCTCGACGCATCTCATTGGTCCCTTTTCAAGCGTAACCGCAAGCCCATAGTATACCCGCAAGAGAGGAATAGGCTGTTCGCGTTTACACGCCCATGAGTGAACGCCACATGTCAATGTCGTGGATGCGCAGGTAGGGGTTGTGCGCCTTGGTGAGGCCGAGTGAGGCACTTGGTTCGGATGAATAGTGATGTCCCGGCAGAAGGAGCGTGTCATCTGGGAGCTCGGAGAGCCGCCGCAAGCTGCGGAACATGTCTTCGGGATTTGATCCCGGGAGATCAACGCGGCCGCAGCCGTGAATGAACAGGGTGTCGCCCGCCACCAGGGTGTGCTTGATGCGAAAACACTGTGATCCCGGGGTGTGACCCGGCGTGTGCAGAAATTCAATTTCTAGATCACCGACATTGAGTTTATCGCCGCCATCGACGCGCAGCATGTCGGTTTCGGATATGCCTGTTATCTTCTTGAGACCGTCGGCTTCGTGTTGATTGCAATAGATTCGGCACTAACGCAACGCGCGGAGTTCCGCCAAACCCTAAATCTTGCGCGATGCGAAATGGCCACCGCAGTGATCCGGCTGGTAATGGGTGACGAGCGCACCCTTGAGGGTGAGGTCCAGATCATCGAGACGTTCAACGAGTCCTTGAACGTTCCACGCTGGATCCACCAATACGGCTTCGGCAGTGGGTCGCCACGCGACGAGGTAGGCGAAGTTCTGCATAGGCCCCACTGGTATTTGCTCGATGATGAAATCCCGGTCTTGGTTCATGACGACTCCTTGAGCGATGTGAAGAAGTGTGGCACAAGTTTCGTCCCGAACGAGTGTGGAGCCACTATAATTTGCAGGAATCAATCGTGGGTCGAAAGGAATGTATTACGCATTGATGTCTTCACTTGTCGGCACCCTTGTTCTTGCCGGGCAGGACAAGGAATGTGTTGAATACATTTCCTTCGCGGGAGTTGAGGAGCCACGGTTGCCACGCGATGCGGACATCGGCCAAGCCAACTTCTCAGCTGCGCGTCAGCAGCTTCACGAATACTTCCGAGGCGAGCGACAGGGCTTTGATTTTCCCATGCGGCTGCGAGGCGACGGGTTTCGGCGTGAAGTGCTCGAGAGCCTACTTGAGGTCCCCTTCGGCAAGACGATTTCCTACAAAGAGCTTGGTGCATCCATCGGCAAGCCCAACGCGGCGCGAGCAGTGGGCGGGGCGGTAGGCAGCAATCCGTTGGCGATCGTTGTCCCCTGCCATCGCGTACTTGCTTCCGACGGCGGACTTGGTGGGTTTGGCGGAGGGCTCGAGACCAAGCGTACTTTGCTTCGCTTAGAAGGAGCGAACGTACCGTAGATTTTGCTAAGAGGTACGACCTCGATTGTGGGAGGCCCTTTGGCATTCTGCCAGTGGCTGCATTCTTTGCTATTGGCCCCAGGGCTGACATCCTGTCAGCCCTGGGGCCAATAGCAAAGAATGCAGCCACTGGCAGAATGCCAAAGGGCCTCCCAC
>CAZNYE010000499.1:0-3666 GCA_964577185.1 uncultured Pseudomonadales bacterium
CCGATGAAAAGAATGGGACAGGTGCGACGGCCCTTCCCAATTCTTCTGATATTGCGCACAAATCCTTGATACCGAGGCCGATGCCGCCGTTACTCTCGGGAATCGCGGCGGCCGGCAAGCCAAGGGTCGCCATGGCCTGCCAGAGTTGTTGGCTTGAGGGCTCATTATCGGTGATGAGTCGCCGCAACTCGTCCGCACCCGCCTGTTCACGACACAGATTGCGCACCTGCTCTTGAAGCATGCGTTGTTGTTCGTCAAAGGCGAGCGGCATGGCGCTTCTCTACCGAGCTGAAGACGTGGCGGGAGACTGGGCATTATAAATTACGACCCCGCCCGAACAGGCGATTGGCTTCATTCGTGGTCCTCGGACACTCGCGTCAATGTCCTTGATAGAATATTACGCCAACGCGCAAGGTTGCAAAAGGTTGCCTGATCCCAAGCGCCCCCTGCCCGAAATCTCGCCGATGAACGAGTACTTTTGGTGCGGCGGCAAGTATGGTCAATTGCACATTTTGCGCTGTTCCGATTGTGAATGGTTCATTCACCCCTATGCCGCGCGTTGCACAGCCTGCGGGTCGGCGAATTTAAGTCCGGAGCCGGTGTCAGGCAAGGGCCGGGTTGCAGGCTTCACAATCAACTATCAGCCTTGGATTCAAGGTGTCGAGGTGCCCTATGTGATCGCCTTGATCGAACTGGCCGAACAGCCCAATGTGCGCCTGATGACCAACCTGCCCGAATGTGCTCCCGAAGAAGTGGCTGTAGGCATGGAGGTGGAGGTTTACTTCGAACAGCAGGATGACATCTTCGTTCCTCTGTTCAGACCGGCGGGAAGGCCCTGATGACTCGATACGCCGAAAAATCCACCTGCATTAGCGGGATAGGCCAGTCAGAGATCAACAAGGTGCCGGGTGCCTATCCTTTCGAGCTTGCAGTGCGGGCTTGTCAAGCCGCGATCGATGATGCCGGTCTGGGGCGCGAGGACATTGACGGCGTGAGCTGCTGGCCTGCGACGGATTCGGGTGTCGGTCAAGGCAGCGGGGCGGCGAGTATCCCGGATATGGTTGCCAGTCTGGGTCTCTCCGTTCGCTGGCACTCGTCGAGCGATATGGCCGCGCAGCTTTCTCCAATCATGAATGCGGTGTCGGCGATCGCCGCAGGTTATTGTAATCACGTCCTTTGTTGGCGCGCGCTCGGAGAGCGAACGGTCGGCAGCTACGCTTCCGCCGCCGCCGAGCGGGGAGGCAGTCCGCAACTTCGCCCGGCGGGATTCATGGAATACATGCTGCCCTACTGGGCCATGTCCGCGGCCATCTGGTGCGGCGTTCACGCAAGCACGCACATGCATCGCTACGGCGTGACCCGCGAGCAGATGTCGGCCGTCCCAATCACGCAGCGCAGCAATGCCGGTCTCAACGACAAGGCCATCTATCGCGAGCCTTTGGCGCTTGACACCTACATGAATGCGCGAATGGTTTCAACGCCGTTCACCATCTTCGATTGCGATGTGCCCTGCGATGGCGCGACGGCGGTGGTGGTGTCGCGACTCGATAGCGTTGCGGATCTGCGCCGAGATCCCATCATTATCGAGGCCATAGGCGCTGGCACGGGTGATCGTCTTGATACTTGGCTGTGCCGCAGCGACTACCCGCGCATGGCGATGCACGATGCGGCCGAGAACATGTGGGCACGAACCGACCTCAAGCCAAGAGATGTGGACACCGCGCACCTCTATGACGGATTTACCTATCTCACGCTCTTTTGGCTCGAAGCGCTGGGCTTTTGCGCCCAAGGTGAGAGCGGCCGGTTTGTTGAAGGCGGCGAACGCATTTCCCTCTCTGGTGAATTGCCGCTGAACACCAATGGAGGCCAGCTCTCGGAAGGGCGAATGCACGGCTTCGGGCACCTGCACGAGGCGTGCCTGCAGCTTCGCGGCATCGCCGGTGCCCGGCAGGTGCGCGATGCGAAGGTCTCCGTGGTTGGGAACGGCGGAGGCAGCCTCGGCGGCGCGGTGCTGTTACGAAGGGGGTAGGTGGCTATTGTGCGCGATGCTTGGGGAGCCCCGGCCTCGGTACACTTTCACCTATTCGCCCACCACGTTCCCCGTCCATACCACCTGTACGTTTTCAGTTCACCGTGACGCCGTCGCCTGTCGCGGGTGCCCGCTTGCGCAGACCCAGCCCCACCGCGTTCTTCGCCCGCACCTGTACGCTCCAGTCGCCGACGGTGGGTGACGAGTAGGTGGCCCGCAGGGTCGCAGGATTGTCGATGGTGTCGGTGCGTTCAATGCTGCCGCCACCGAGGGGCGTGTTGGTCTCGGCCGGGTCGCTGTCCAAGAGCCACTCGACCACCCAGCCGGACACCGGCGCGCCACCGTTGATCTTCGGAGCGGCCCATGTGGCCACCAGTTCATCGGCTACGCTGTCGTAGGTGAGTGTCGCGGTTGCGGAGACATCGGGCACCGTGCGCGGAGCCCCAGGCGCATTGCCCCAAATATGCTGCGCGGCGATGATGTCGGCGGGAAACTCGAGCGTGGCGGGCGAATCCAAGTAGAACTTGGCACCGTTGTGGGAGTGCCTGTATTCCATGATCGCGTCGTCGAGGTTGGCGCCCGCCCCCTGGGTGTGCGGGTGCCCGAGGCCGAGCGCGTGGCCGATCTCGTGCAGCGGCACTTCTATATTGCCCAACCGGCCAAGATCATCGTATTCGATACCTAGGCCGATGAGCCCGGAATTCATGTCACCGCGGCTGATCATGAACGCCCTGCCAAAGGATATGTCGCGCCTGCCGATGAGCAGGTGCGCATACTGGTCGTCCTTGACCTCTTGGAACCGGACATTGACATACTGCTCCCACAGGTCAAACGCCTGTCGGAACTGTTCGCGAAGCGCCTGCGTCGTCCATACGGCTCTGGGACTCTTGAAGCTAGCCTCTCTGCGCAGCGGCTCCATCTCCCTGTTATGCCGGGTGAAATCGCCCTCTGGGAATGAGTAGGTGACGACGCGCCCCGGGGTGACGTTGAGCCACGGGTTGTGCCCGAGATCCACAGCCTGACCGCCGTTCCAGAACGCGTAGCCGTCGGCGTAGGTGTCTCCGCGCTCGGTGGTTGGTCCGCGCAAGTCCGCGGGTGCCCCCGTCGGATTCGGCAGCACGGTCAGCCTGTGCGTGTAGGTTAGGGTGTGAGACTGGCCGGGATGAACGGTGATCCCGTTGCCGCCAATCGTCACCCGGCAGGACACGGTTGCGGTGAACTGCGTCGTGACCCGAGCGGGGGCGCGGTAGGCAATGATGCGTTCTTTGCGCGTCCTTCCGGGTATGGGCACGAGTTCGCCGCCGCCGCTCACCGACCACGAGTAGCTGATGGTGTCATAGCTTGATGCGTCCTCTTCGCGCAACATGGTCAGCCGCAGCGACTCGCCGCCGTACAGGCTGTCTTCTGCACCCGCGTATATCCCCCAGCTGTTGTACCAGAGAAGCCTTGGCGCCACGAGCGGGTCGGCTTCTTGTTCCCGCACAATGGCGGTGATGGATGCGGAGTCACTGGTGCCGTCGCGCGCAGTCACCGTCAGGCGCACTCTATGCTTGGCGAAGTCGTCCACCGGCGGGCGCGTCCAAGTCGGGCTGGCCGCGCTCGATGAGCTGAGCGTGCCGCCGCTGACGCTCCAGGCG
>CAZNYE010000500.1:0-10242 GCA_964577185.1 uncultured Pseudomonadales bacterium
GACCACTACTGCTCGGTGATCGAGTTTCTCTTGCCGACTTCACGCTTCAGGCATCTTTGCAGTTCCTGCGCTTTATAGAAGAGGATCTCATTGAGAACCGACCACTGCTACGCGCTTGGGATCAGGGCTATCGTGCTCGTCCGGCAGCGCGAGGGGTGCTTCGCTGGTAGTTGGTAAGGCCCAGAAAGCGAGCTAGGAGCTCTCGCGCATCTGCATTGCCAGCAGGATAAATGCCTGCTCATCAGCAATCTCACGCAGCCGCTCGAATCTGCCGGTCTTGCCTGCGTGTCCGGCCCCCATGTTGGTTTTCAGGAGCAGTATGTTCTTGTCCGTCTTGAGATGGCGCAGCTTCGCAACCCACTTGGCTGGCTCCCAATAGGTCACGCGCGGGTCATTGAGACCCGCAGTCACAAAGATGGGCGGATAGTCCTTGCTTGTCGTTTGCGTGTAAGGGCAGTAAGAAGCAATCAAATCATAGGCCTTGGGATCTTCAATTGGGTTCCCCCATTCATCCCATTCCGGAGGCGTGAGGGGGAGTTCGGCATCGAGCATGGTGTTCAGGACATCCACGAAGGGCACGTGCGCTACGACCGCGCCCCAGAGCTCGGGTGCTTGGTTGAGCACCGCGCCCATGAGTTCGCCGCCGGCGCTGCCGCCTGAAATGGCGATCTGTCCGGTTTTCGCGAGGCCGATCTCAATCAGCTGTCGCGCCACGTCCACGAAGTCATTGAAGGTGTTCTGGCGCTTATCAAGTTTCCCATCGAGATACCAGCCACGCCCGAGTTCATCACCGCCACGCACATGGGCTATGGCGAAGCTGAATCCCCGTTCCAAGAGGGAAATGCGCGAAAGGCTGAAGTTAGGCGGCATCCCTATCCCGTAGGCTCCGTATCCATAGAGGTGGACGGCGCTTGGCTGTTTCGACTGTCCCTTGAGAGACACGAGGGATACGGGGATGCGCTTGCCATCGCGGGCTTCCGCCCAGCGCCGCCAACTCTCGAATCGCGAAGCATCGTAACCGGGCACTTCCTGAGTCTTGAGCTTGACGAGGCGGCGCGCCTCCGGCAGATAGTCGAATGTGGTTACCGGCGTCACCATCGACTCATATTCAATTCGCAGTTTGTCGGCATCGAACGCCGGCACCTCGCCAAGACTCGCTGAATAGACGCTTTCGGGGAATTCCACCCAATGCTCATGGCCCGCATAATCTCGGATGCGAAGCCGATCTAGCGCCTCGGCCATTTCACTTACGAGCAACCACCTTTCAAATGTGTCCACCTCCTGCAGGTACACAGAATCGCTCGCCGTTATCTCTTCGCGCCAATTGCCGCGTTCAATCGCCGTCTCCGGCGTGGATACAAGTCGAAAGTTCTCGTGTGTGTCGTTTATCAGAATATAGAAGCGGCTGTGCGCATGATCCACCGAGTATTGGCAGCCCCGCGTTCTAGGAGACACCACTCGGGGTGTTGTGCGCGGCGCATCGGCGGGGACCACAAGGCATTCGTTGGTCGTATGGTCTCCGGTTGATATCAGCAAGTACTTCTCGGAGCGTGTGATGTCGACGGTCACGCGAAATCGTTCGTCGGATTCCTCGTAGATGCACTCGTCTGGGGAAGTGCCGGAAAGGGAATGCACCCACACTTGCCATGGACGCCATTGCTCATTTACAACCAAATAGACTAGGCTGTCCCCATCCATTGCGAATATTGGCGTGCCGAGTATCGCGGGCAATTCAAGCTCGCGTGTGTCCCCGCTGTCGGTCGGTCGTAGGAAGGCTTTGTATCTTTCGGAGCCATTGGTGTCTTCGGACCAGGTAAGCAGCGAGCTGTCAGGACTCACATCAAAGCCGCCCAAGCGAAAATACTCACAGTTCTTCGCGAGCTCGGGCTCATTCAAGATGCACTGCCAAGCATTGTCTCCGGATACCGGCTTCCTCCACCAGGTGCGGTACTCTGCGCCCTTGTCGAAGCGCCATTGATACAGATACGCCCCGTCCCGGATGGGAACGGAAGATTCTTCTTCCACGTGCCTTGATTTAGTCTCCTGAAACAACCGCTCTCTCAACTCGTCGTGCGGCGCCATGACTGCGTTGAAATAGTCATTCTCCTCACGCAGGTAGGCGAGGACCTCTTCGTCTTCGACTTTCGGATAGCTGGAATCCTTCAACCAGTGCCAAGGATCGTCGAGCATTGTTCCGTGGTGCTTGGAGGCGTGAGGCTGTCTCTTCGCGACCGGGTGAGCCACCTTCGAGCACAGGTTTCCCGAGACTGCCTGAATGTCAGTCATTGCTGATCAGGATTGAGGTGATCCAATGGCTGCTCATACCTTGCCAGAAGGTGGCAACCGATTGATCTAGGCTAGTACATTCGCTCGAAGCGACGAGATTCGCGCTGTAGCTTCTTCTGGTGGCGTTTTACGGCCGCGGCAGCCTGACGTTTGCGCGCCGTGGTGGGTTTCTCGTAGGCTTCGCGCCGCCTTGCTTCGGCGAGAACGCCGGCTTTCTCGCAAGCGCGCTTGAAGCGTCGCAAGGCGACATCAAATGGTTCGTTCTCCCTTACCTTGACGGATGGCATTGAGTAGTTTGGTCAGCAATGGCTAAAAGAGCGCGGCAGTGTACTTGAAGCTGCCGCGACTTGCAAAAGCAAATCATGTCCAAATCATGTCCTGACGGTGGGCGATAGGTGAAGACCAACCCTTAGCGTAGAGCTTAATCGCTAATCTTAAGGTGGGTGTTCGGTAACTCGATCCCAATGTGCCCCCCGATTGTGGGGCTTGAATTATCCGAAAAAGCGCATGCCTCCAGCATCAGTTTTACTATTTCAATCTTGTTTAAATTATTCAGATTATTGAAAATTCGGTAGCCTTTATAGTCACGTCCAGAATAGTTTCTGCGTCGTAACTTGTCCTCGATGGGCTCGTTGGGAGCGATTATGGCCTTGTATGTGGTCTTTGGAGAAAGTGGTCGAGCAATGGATTGAAGGTAAGCCTGCTCGCCATGGTGGTGTTTTCCAGCGCAGTATTCAAGCAAGAAAAGCAAGAGTTCAGTAGCATCCCCAAATTGATTTATTTCGCTGCCTATGCGCATACGGCAGGATCTGTTCGTCTGTTCGGTTTCGTCATTTGAAGCTCCAGTAGGTACCTTCGGAGGGAGGCTCTCATTCTTAATCAGTTTGGCGTCTTCCAGTTCCTTGTAAAACCAACGCCACATGACTCCATCGGTAATCGCAGCAAATTGCACGCTCTGCATCTGCACCGGTTGACAAAGCTCAGCACACCGAAGCACCGAGTAAAAGATTCCCCTGCTGATCGCCATATCCAATTCTGTTCAGTTTGCTATGACACCAAATCAAACATGATCTGAAACGAATTTACTCGACCTTACAAGAGCTACCTGCGATAAACTGTGCGATTCAAACTAGGGCTAATATAAAAGTTAATACTTGACTCTAGACCTAGCTTGTTCGACACACTGCTTTTGAGGTGAGGCGAGGTTCACCGACGTGGATACACTTTTACAGATTTCTATCGCTGCGATCGGTGGCGGTTTTCTCGGAAGTCTCTTTCTGAAAGCTATAGAAATTTCTTATGGTGAGGTCCGCAGAAATGTTGACCGACGCCGGTCTGCGCGTCGATTTGTGGACGAGAATCTCGACCCAGTGCTGAAGTCGGCGGATGATCTCTTCGGTAAGCTGAGATCATTGGCTACGAGAGATTTCAGCGCAATTCACACTTCCAGTAGAAGCACCGGGCCCAATCTAGATTTACTCGAAATCTTGTACTTCCTGGCGAGATTCTGGGCGAGCATTGAGACTTTTCGCAAGAAAGGTCTCTCGGTGTCAGTTAAAGAGGACGACCGTGGACAGAAACTCAGTCACTTTCTGGATACATTGGAATCTCGAAGATTCCGATTCGTTGAACGATTGACGCAGCGCGTGGTAGCAGAGCTGCTATTGGAGGCTGCTCAGTTCGACCTGGGGCAGATTTCGTTTCTGAAATTCGTACGCCCACTGGGGTCAAGCAAGGACGCGCATGAATGGACCGAGGAGGTTTCGAGATTTCTCTGTAGGACAGGTCATACACGTCAGAGACAAAAGCTACTCGCCTATGGAGTGGTGCTTCACACCATGATTGACACGCTGGATCCTCGCCACAGGATAACGCACAGAAGATCGTCTTACCCCGAAAAGCTGTCGAAGAAGACTTGGCGCGACCTTAAGTTCCGTGTCTTTGGTCGCTACCTTAGTTTCGTGAAGAACACTGACAAATACTTGGAGCCGTTAAAGCAGCGGGTCTAAAGGCAAAAAACGACGGCCCGAAGGGATTTTAGCTCCACCTACAGCAACTACCCCCTTAGGGGTCCACCACAAGCGATCGAACGACACATCCGCCGGGCCGCCTTGAACTTGTCCGGCCAAATTGACTGACCTTCTTTTGCACAATGTAGCAGATTCAAGCATGGAGCGCCAAGGCCCATCTGGGGTTCTGGAGTCTGATGTTCGATGTCTTCTCAACAGCCTCTTACACCCCGCACTGCCTCCCTTCATTATCTTGATTGAGCCAATCCATCAGGGGCGCGAAGTAATCGATGATGGCGCTCGCATCCATTTCCCGGCTCCCGGTGAGTTCTTCTAGGGTGTCCTGCCAGGGCTGGCTGGCACCTTTTTGCATTAGCGCCCAAAGCGCCTCGCCGGCCTTCTTGTTGCCGTACAGGGAGCAGCTATGCAGAGGTCCCTCGTGACCCCCAATCTCGCACAACGCACGCTGGAATTGAAATTGCAGAATGAAGGCGAGGAAATAGCGGGTATAGGGCGTATTGCCGGGCACGTGGTACTTGGCGCCGGGGTCGAAGTCAGACTCGGTGCGCGTTACAGGTGGGGTGATGCCTTGGTATTCGCGCCTTAAATCCCACCAGCCGGCGTTGTAATTCTCTGGCGGGATTTCCCCGGAAAAGACCTGCCATCGCCATTCATCTATGAGTTTGCCAAAGGGAAGGAAGGCGATCTTGTCCAGCGCCACCTTCATCTGATTGTTAATGACCGCTTCCTCGCTTGTCCCCACCTCCGACACCAGATCAATGTCTCTCAAGAATGAAGGCGTCATGGACAGGGTGACCGTATCGCCTATGCCTTCGTGAAATCCGTCATGCGCCCCCGACTGAAAGATATTGGGAAGATCGGCGTAGGCTAGGTAGTAGTAAATGTGACCAAGCTCATGGTAGATGGTGGTGAGATCTTCCTGTGTGGGCTCTATGCACATTTTGATGCGGACATCTTCTGGGGCGTCTACGGACCAGGCGCTTGCGTGACACACGACTTCCCGATCACGCGGTTTGGTGAGCATGGAATTCGACCAAAAAGCGTCCGGCAGAGCGGGCATACCGAGCGAAATAAAAAATCCCTCCGCCGATCGTGTCATTCGCTCGGCCGTGTATTCCTGTGCTTCGAGCGCGCCTGTGACGTCGAGGTCGTCAATGCCTTCATAGGGCTCCATGAGTGGATAGAGGTGTGACCATTCCTGCGCCCACATGTTGCCAAATATGTGCGCGGGAATCGGACCATCGAGCGGTACGCGCTCATCGCCATAGACCTCATTGAGGCGCGAGCGCACGGCGCAGTGCAGTTCATCGTAGAGGGGTTTGACCTGCCCCCACAATCTGCGCGACTCATCAGCGAATGCCTCCGGCGACATGTCATAACCGGATCGCCAGAGTTCTCCAAGGTCATCGAATCCCAATTCCCGGGCACCTTCATTGCTGAGTTCAACAAACTCGGCATAGTCACTTCGCATGGGTGGCGAGATCGTACGCCACCCCTGCCAGGCTTCCAAGAGTTCGTCGTAGTCGCGGCTCTTGGCCATGATGTTGCTCAGTTCTTCCAGGTCTTGGCAGGGCCTGCCGTCTTCTGGGCAATACTTGCCTTGCCCATAGAGGCCCGGAAGTTGTGTGCGTATCTGCGCCAGCCGCTTACGTTTTTCCGCATCGTCGGGCGCTGGGGCGGAAGAACCAAGCTTTAAGAGTTCCAAAGCCCTTTCAGTCTCTGCATCTTGAGGCGGTTCCTCATATCTGGCCGCCTCCTTGACGGCGCGCGTATGGAATTCGAGCCAGCGTTCGCTCGCCTTGGCCGCGAGCACCGCGGTGTCCTCATTAATGTAAGTGGCTCGCACCCAATAGGCGGCGCTCGACTCGCGACCCATCTCATCCATTTCCGAGTTGAGTTTGGCGACAAATTCCTTGGCTGAGAGCTCGAGTGGTTCAGGCTCATCCACCGGAGCACAGGCGGCGACTCCACAGAGACCCGCGACGACTACCAAGATTCTCTTACGCAGCACATTCATGAGTTATCCCTTATTGAAACGCCTGCGAGACTATAGCAAGTCGAGGCCTCTATTGAGACAATGAAACCATGAATCGCTCCGCATTGAATCCAACATCGAACATCGACGGCGAAATTGCAAGACAGGTCTACGCTCATGATCTGGATGCTTGGATGCGTGGCGCCTTGGGTCCAACGAACCGTCATTCAAGAAAAATGTACCGTGCCATGTTGCGCATGCTCGATGACTTGCCCGTGCGCGAGCTTGAGACGGACGGCAGGGTGTGGGTATGGTCTGATCTTCATCTTGGCCACGAGAACATCATTCGCTACACAAACCGTCCCTTCAGGAACGCAAATGAGATGGATAAGGCGCTCTATGCCAATTGGCGCAGTCGAGTGGGAGAAGCGGACACGCTTGTCTTTGTCGGTGACTTCGCCATGCGCCATGCTTTGTGTGAAGATACTTGGCGGCGCGTGCGTCAGGGGGTTGGTAGGGTGAAGCATCTGGTTGCGGGTAATCATGATTTGACGGGATCCGGGTCCCTGCGGGTGGCCGGATTCGACTTCATCAGTTCGCTGCTGTGGGTAGATGGCGACCCTCCGCTGCTCTTTACACACTTGCCGCTCAAGAACCTGCCCCAAGGATGGGTGAATCTGCACGGACATACCCACGCAGACCCACCACTTCGCTCGCCGCACATCAATGTGTCTGTCGAGCACCTCGACTATTCGCCGGTGGCGCTTGATCGATTGCGCAGATTAGCGCGTGAGCTTGTTGCTGGGCATGTCCCAGAGGGCAGTACCACCCTTGAGCAACTTGAACGGATCGGTGTCTGAACATACTCTTGGCTTTCATCCATGGATATAGGCCCACCCTTCATCCGGCTGCCCTTCTCGTTTGACGCCGCACGGCTTGCCGAGGAAGCAGATGCCCTCGCCGAATCGGCGTGGTTGCCACATCCCTCGGGCATGAAGGGCAACAGCGCCGCCCCTTTGATCTCGCGAGATGGTGGCGAGAACGATGCCTTCGATGGCCCTATGATGCCCACCAGACATCTTGATGCCTGTCCATACACGCGTCAGGTCATGGCAAGTTTTGGCGAAGTGCTAGGCAGGTCACGCCTCATGCGCCTTGAACCGGGAGCGGAAGTCTCGGTGCACGTGGATTTCAACTATCACTGGTTGACGCGGGTTCGAATTCATATTCCGGTTGTTAGCGACTCGGCGGTGACTTTTCATTGCGGCCAGATGCAGTTGCACATGGCCGCGGGGGAATCCTGGATTTTCAATTCTTGGCGACGCCACCGAGTCGTCAATGCCTCAAGTGTCTCTCGCATCCACTTGGTGCTCGATACGGCCGGTTCGTCCCGATTCTGGCGGCTAGTAAGAGAGATGCAAGTGTTGCATGAATTGAACAACCCCGAAGCCTTGAATGCTCGCATCGCGCAGGTCCCGTTCGACCCAGCTTGGAGCGGAAGCATTGAAACCGAGCGATTCAATACGGCACCCGTGATGGCGCCAGGAGAAGTCGATGCCTTGGTCGATGGTCTGGTGCGAGATTTCTCAGCGCATCCAGGCAACAATCCGAGACTCGTCGTACGTTATGAGGAGATCTTGCGGGACTTCTGTAAGGATTGGAGAGAAGCTTGGCACATCTATGGATATTCGGAACCAGGACGGTCCCGATACCAAGCGATCCTCGATTCGCTGCGGGGGAAGCTGCACTCAAACCCGCGAGCGCTGGTGACTGCGAGCAATCAAATAGGCGTGAATCCCATTATCGTTCAGCGCATCCTGACGCCGGCCCTCGCCACCGAGCAAAGTCAGCATTTCTTCAATTCTTGAGCGGTGCTGTCAGCTACGAGAGGTGGATAGCTGTAGCCGAAATTCTGCAAATCCCTCGCATAGAAGTCAGCCACCATCGCGCGCAGCTCGGGATCGTAGTATCGAGAAAAATGGACATGGTCACTTGGATTGGCCCGGGGCAGCGAGGCGCGGATTCCGAGCCGCTGGCAAACGCCCTTGAAGTCCGCTTCGAGACGCTCGTATCGACCAATATAGTCGACCGCGAGCTTACCTTCCCGGTCCTCCAAGAGCTGGCTCTGCGGCTGTACGAGTATTCTTTGGCGGAACCTGGGCCTATGGAGCGCGGCTTTCATGTCTTCGATCAACTCCTCGGGAGAATGATCGGCCGAAATGCTATTGCGAAAAAGAAACACATAGGCCGACACGAAGCGCTCGAAAGGATTGCGCACAAAAGCAAACTTGAAGTAGGTGCTCCAAACCTCGGTCGGCAAGCGCGGAGCGACATCACACACGCTTAGATGACCGTGACCACGCGCCGCGAGTTCAGCTATGGGAAGACGCGCTTGACCGAAGAGTGCATGCTGCTGCCAGTCGCCCTCAGCGAGATGCGGGCCAAGGGCTTGGCGTATCGACTGGGTGCCGGTCTTGGGCACCGCAAAGAAAATGAATTGATGCGCGTGGGAAATGATCATCTTGGCGGCTCACGCTATGATGATGCGGGTGCTTGGTCCACGAAGACGAGATCAATTCGTTCCGGTCCGCGAAAAAACAAATTAAATGGATAGTTGAGGCTATCGAGGTTTTCTATTCTGAACCCGGGTATCCTTTGTATCAGCCGACCCAAGGCGATTTCCGTTTCTATGCGCGCAAGTTGCGCGCCAATGCAGTAGTGGGCACCACCTCCAAAGCTCTTGAGACGCCGAATGGGTCGCTCTATGTCAAGCACATCGGGATTCTCATACGCCAATTCGTCTCGATTGGCGGAGCCGAGCAAGAGAAATACCATTTCTCCGGCACGAATCAAGTGTTCTCCAATTTGCACGTCGGCTTGTGCCACGCGCGGAAGTTGTTGCACCGAAGAATCGAATCGCAAAAACTCTTGGACTGCTTTTGGCATGAGACTCAGGTCGGCGCGTAGCTTGTCGAGTTGGTCAGGATGCCGGGCAAGCGCGACAAGCGAGTTGCCAATGAGATTCACCGTGGTTTCATGGCCCGCCACAAAGAGCAACAGGATATTGATGATGAGTTCATGCTCGCTGAGCGCCTCTTCCAGTTCGTTTCTGTGCAAGAGGGCGGAAATCAGGTCATCCTGGGGCGCCTGCCGCTTTTCGGCGAAGAGCGTGCAAAGATAGGCGCTGAACTCGTCGCGCAGGACTTGGGATTTTTCGTTGCGCTCCCGATAGGTTGTTGAGGGGTCTACGCCAGTTCCCTCTATGAGTCCCATGGACAGCTCATTGAATCTTGGCCAGTCTGATTCTGGCACGCCCAACATGCGAGAGATAATGGTCGACGGAATGGGCCGCGCAAAATCGCTCATGACTTCCATGCGTCCTTGGGGAACGAGACCATCAAGAATCGAATCCACGAGCGCAAGAATACTTGGCCGCATATCCTCGACGCGCTTGGCGCTGAAGGCCTTTACAAATCGGCTACGGATTCTTGTGTGGTCCGGTGGGTCGATATCAAGCATTGATGAGCGCTGAACGTATTCCCGCGCATAGAAGGGCAGGCGATGCTCGGTGCCGGGTAGCGGCTGCTTGCCGAATCTTGAGTCCTTGAGGATGAACTCCACGTCCTCGTCCCGCCCCACCAGCCATTCATTGTTGGCGGACTTGACCATCCGCTCGGCGCGGACGAATTCAAGCATGGGATAGGGATCTTGAATGAACTTCTGGAGGATGTCCGGGTCACTCAGCTGCAGCACTTCACGTTTCTTCTGGTAGCCCTTTTCGCAAGTGTACTTCAGACGAACGCTTGAGCCACACGGCATTTCTCGCTTGACGAGCCACGGGGAGAGCCGCGGGGCTTGCGTTTCATGCCCAAACTGCCCCACTATTTCACTCCTGTGACCCAAGATGTTTCAGTTCATTGGGGCTCGTAGCTCAGTTGGTTAGAGCAGTGG
>CAZNYE010000501.1:0-4119 GCA_964577185.1 uncultured Pseudomonadales bacterium
CAGTTTGCCGATGTCAAGTCCGAGGGCAAGGAACGGGTTGGGGCTGTCAAGGTGCAAGTTGAGGATGTCAGGGCGCGGCTTGAGGATGTCAAATCTCAAGGCGAGCAGCAATTCGAGATTGTTATGGCGCAGATCAGGGCAAACAGCGCTGACATTAGGACCCTTCAACAATCGGTCGATGGCCTCAAGGAGGGCATGCTCGACCACCAGCGCAGCATGTTCCGAATCATGATGACATTCATGGTCGGGCTGCTCGCGGTGGTACTCGGAGTGTTCGGTGTTCTTTTGCAGCAACTCCTGACTCCATAGCCCGGACACTCGTGCCACTCGGCCGACGAGTGAGACATCGGAACCGGTCCGACGTTCGAGGTGGTTCGATTCAAGCCGCGGCGCTGCTCGCGAAGGGGGACTACGCCACATTCCTTAAACGCACAAGCTCGCTCGTTTGCGCAGCAGAATGTTAACTCACGGCCGCTTGATTGGCCGCCGCCGCGAGCCGATCACTGCTCAGGGTGAAGGCAACCCAGTACTTGTAGATATTGCTGACGTATTCCACGGTTTCGCGGCCAATGCGACGCGAGGCGACCACTTCAACGTTGTCGAACCAGACGTTTGAATCGAGCCCCATGTTTTCTGCTTGAGCACGAAGTCTTGCAATGCGCCGCGGCCCCGCGTTATAAGCGGCGAAGGAAAATAGCGTCTTATTGAGCTCGTCCATCGGCTCGGATTCAAAGTAGGTATCTCGGATGTGACGCAGATACTTGTTCCCCGCGTGGATGTTGTTCTCTAAATCGGTGATATCGCCCACATTGACATTTCTGTCCAGAGCGGTATTCGGCAGGATTTGCATGATGCCTATCGCACCGGCATCACTTCGCACACTGTGGTCAAGCCGAGATTCCTGATACGCCTGTGAAATCACCATGAGCCAGTCGAAAGCGTAGCGGTCCGCATACAATTGAAACAGATGCGCCGTGTCGTGGAACTTCTTCAGTTCTTCCGACTGAAGCGCGTTCTCAACATAATCGGTTCTCTCAAGGTACCTCTGGAACAGCAGATTGCCGACCAGAGACCCCTGACCATGCTGGCTGAGAAATTCGTTGACAGCTTTTTTAAGTTGTGGCTTGTCGTGATTCATGGCCCAGGCGATGCTCGCGCCTTCTCGCAGCATCAAGTCAAATCGCATATCTACATTGTCAAATATCTGCGACCAAAATTCCGCCTTGTGGGAATCGATCACTATGCCCGGTATCAGTCCGGCATCCACCATCTCCAGGAGTTCTTCATCTTCGAGGTGCTCATCGACGAGGTTGATGGTGATAGGCGGCCTGCCCGCGGCCCGAAAGCGCTCATTCAATTTCAAAAGGCTCTCGTGATAGCTGCTTGACCCGCGCGTGTACAAAACCTTGCCGGAGAGATCATCGATAGTCTCAACTGGCACACTTGCATCACCCAATACAACCACTTCCTGGACATCCGTATAAACGGGCGCCGAGAAATCGACTTGCTGAAGTCGAGTCGCCGTGATCGTCAGGTTTGCGGCCGCGAGGTCCCCATAGCCCTGCCGAAGCGCCGGAATCAATTGATCACGAGGCACAGGGATGAACACCAGGTTCACCTTGAGCGCTGTCCGCTCGCGCCGCGCATTGATGAACTTCTCAAACGCCTTGAGCATTTCATATGACAATCCGCGCTGCTCGGCACCATCAAAGAAGTAAAAGGTCTTGCTTGGAACCACCAAGGCCCGAATAGTGCGGCGCTCAAGCATGGCATCCAAGTCTTCGATGCGCGGCTCGGCAATGAGCGAAAGGTGGCTCACATCCACTTCGGGTGGCAAATGCGCTGCCAAGGGCGAGACTTCGGGTTCCGGCTGCTGTTCGGCTCGCTCGCATCCCGCAAGCAAGAGCATCGCTACGAATGCCGTGCAGGCAAACGAGACACTTACACCCTTGTAGTCCCCCTTGATCATCAAACTGGCCGAACCCTCTTCACAACGACATGTCTCTCCGAGCTGCTCGGAAAGCCAAGTTTAGCACTCAGGAAGCACTCATCAAACCCGCTCGAGTGTGACACCCGCTCGTGTGCGCAGTAATTCCCGTGCGGTGATTCCCATTATGGCTGCGAACCCCCCGTGAAGTGCTCGATAGGCCACAGAATCGGCTAAATCAATGCCGAATCGTCTATTCGACGGCCCTGCGGGAGGAATCCGCCGCCATAATGGGAATTGCTCGCTCGTGTCGCCACGCACCGAATCCACCTGTTCGACCCCATACAGTTCTCAAACCTCTTCCTCGTCAAGGTATCGATTGCCCCACCAAGCCTTGAGCCTCTCACGCATGGTCAATTCAGTCCCAAGACTACCCGGCGAGTAGAATCGCTTGTCGCGAAGGCCTTTCGGCAGGTTCTCGCCGGCAACAAAATGAGAAGGGGCATCATGCGGATACACATAGCCTTCTCCGTGACCCAAATCCTTCATGAGTGTGGTGGGGGCGTTCCTGAGATGCAGCGGCACAGGCTCGTCCCCGCCTTCTCGAACCTCCCTCAACGCGCGGTCAATTGCCAGGTATGCCGAATTGGATTTGGGGGCGGCGGCTAGATATAGCGTTGCCTCGGCAAGTGGTATACGCGCCTCCGGCATGCCCACGAAGTGCGCCGCCTGCTGCGCCGCCACCGCAACGGATAGGCAGTTGGGATTGGCGAGCCCCACGTCCTCGGCGGCGGCGACTACCAAGCGACGGGCGATGAACATTGTATCTTCCCCGGCATCGAGCATGCGGGCAAGATAGTAGACGGCGGCATCGGGGTCTGAAGCGCGAATACTCTTGATGTAGGCCGAGATGGTGTCGTAGTGGGCGTCCCCAAGACGATCATAGCGGGCCCGCTTCTGAAGTGCCTGTTCGAGCAATTGCGAACTAATCACCCGCCCGCCAGAAGAATCCTCAGCCGCGGCCTCGGCAGCAATCTCCAAGGCGTTCAACGCCGTCCGAGCATCTCCGCCCGCAGCGCGCCGAAGGAAGGAGCGCGCATCCTCCTCAAGAGTGGCCCGCAGCTTGCCGAGCCCTTGGTCCCGGTCGCCAAGCGCCCTGTCCGCAACCGCTTCGATGTCCTCATCGGAAAGTGGCGCGAGCGTATACACGCGAGTTCTCGACAAGAGCGGGGCGTTGACTTCAAACGACGGATTTTCGGTGGTCGCGCCGATGAGTGTGAACACCCCCGATTCGACGTGCGGCAGCAGGGCATCCTGCTGAGACTTGGAAAAGCGATGAATTTCATCAACAAACAAAACAGTCCTCAGTTCCCGCGCGGCCAGCAGCCTTTTGGCCTCGTCAGCCTCTCGACGAAGATCTCGCACGCCGGAACTCACGGCTGACAATTCGACGAAGCGGGACTGGGATTCTTGCGCAAGCAGCCTCGCCAGCGTGGTCTTGCCACTCCCAGGTGGACCCCAGAGGATCATGGAGTGCAATCGGCCACCCGAGATCATGTTTCTGAGTACCCGACCTTCGCTGAGCAGGTGGGTCTGTCCAACGAACTCATCGAGGCTTTTCGGCCTCATGCGGCTCGCAAGTGGCGCCGACCTGTCAATCGGGACAGCGACCGGGGCATCGAACAGTTCCACAACCAGTACTTCCCAACGATTGGTTCGGCAAGTCTATTGAACCGATGTACCATCCCGCAATCTCTATGGAGAATAGCAGCAATTCTCATGTTGGCGACTGACCTCACTTTTCACTATACAAATGCGGCGAATGCGCTTGTTTTCAGCGCAAACCGCTGGCTCGAACATGTGCGTGGATGAGGTCAGACACGATAATGGGAATTGCTGGGAAAACAGCCAGAGCAGCGAGCACTCTTTTCATCGTTTTGGCAATGTTGGAAATTGCTCGCCGCGCTCGACACTATTGGACAACGCTGTCTGGACAACGCTGTCACCAAATTAATTGAAATTTGTTCAATCGTGCTTGATGATGCTTTGCTCTTGCGGGAGAAACAATTGTCGATTGACTGCCCACGGGAAATGTTCTTCATCGCTGAAAATCGCCTCGCGCACAGCGTCGCCACAACGGGATGTGAACCGCAAAGAGCTATCGGTTGCTACCGGACGAGTGGCCGGAGTCG
>CAZNYE010000502.1:0-5493 GCA_964577185.1 uncultured Pseudomonadales bacterium
GCTATAGGACATCCGGCCAGATGGTGCTTCGCCTTGGCTACAGAATGCGCCGCTATGGAGAAGTGTTCGAGCAGGGCGAAGTCGCTCTCGACATTCCGGTATCTGAACGAACGCGCGTGTTTGCGATCTATCAGCATGACTTCTCGCAATCCAAATTGCTGACGGCTGTGGTGGGTGCCTCGTACACCCATTGCTGCTGGGCAGTGGATTTTGGAGTGCGACGGCTATTGAGGCGACCCAACAACACGCTCGCGGAACCGCCATATCACAGTAACGCCGTTTACTTGCGTATATTGTTTAGAGGCTTCGCTGGCGTGGGGGATTCCATGGCACCACTCTTTTCGCAAATTCGGGGGCACAGATATGGCTGGTAACAACACAGAATCGAGTTGCGCTTCAATGTGTTGTGAAATTCTGCGCCATCTTGGAGAAGGGCATGCTCCGCGCCTGGGATGGATTGTTTGTCTTTGTTTTGTGCTTGTGTTTTCTGCGGGTGTGCGGGCCGAAATCAAGCTCTTGGACGGCATCGTTGCTGTGGTCGACGACGATGTGGTGCTGGTCTCGGAACTCGATTACCGGGTGAAGACCGTCCGCGACCAACTATTGGCGGCCGGCCAGCAGATGCCAGCCACGAGCATTTTGGTCAATCAGGTTCTCGAGCGTCTGATTCTCGAGTCTATTCAATTGCAGATGGGTGAACGCGCTGGAGTACGCATCGACGACGAAACGCTCACGAGGGCAATCTCGGGCATCGCTGAACGCAATGGCATGAACATTGATGAATTCATCAGACAAATAGAAGCGGACGGCTTTCCCTATCCGAGATTCAGAGAGGAGATTCGTCGAGATATGGTTATTTCGCGTGTGCAAAGCGCTCAGGTAAATCGTCGAATCAGCATGACCGAACAGGAGGTCGAATCTTTCCTCAACTCCCCCCTCGGGCAACGTGCCCTATCGGACGAATATCGAGTCGGGCACATACTCTTAGAAATCGCAAAGGATGCGAGCGAAGGAGCCAAGCAGGCCGCCGAGGACGAAGCCAGGCAAATTGTATCCTTGCTGCGGTCAGGTGAAGATTTTCGCGAAACGGCAATCCAGCGTTCCGCGAGTGCCAGCGCCTTGGAGGGTGGGGATATGGGCTGGCGCAAGGCCGGCAGTCTGCCAAGTCTCTTTGCCGAGACTGCGGTCTCCCTAGAAGTTGGCGAAACGGCGGAACCCATACGTAGTGAAAGCGGACTGCACATTATTCAGCTTCTTGACAAGCGCGGCGTTGGTATAGAACTGGTCGAACAGGTGAATGCGCGACACATCCTGGTGCAACCTTCCGAAATACGCAGTGAAGAACAGGTGCGCGAATTGATATTCGAGATTCGCGACCGCCTGGACTCTGGCGAGGTTTTCTCGGATCTTGCGCGCGTTTATTCCGACGACCCGGGAAGCGCGCTCGCGGGAGGTGAGCTGGGCTGGGCCGACCCGAATCTATATTCTCCGGCCTTTCGCGACCAAGTCAAAGAAATTGAAGTCGGGCAATTAAGCGCCCCCTTTCGTTCTGAGCATGGATGGCACATCCTTGAAGTGCTTGAGCGAAGAGAACAGGACTTGAGCGAGGAAGCGAGGCGCAATACCGCGCTCAATATTCTCAGAAACAGAAGATACGAAGAAGAACTTCAATCCTGGTATCAGGAAATCCGCAGCGAAGCCTACGTTGACATCCGAAATTGAGCGCGTGGGTTGAGTGGGTTGAGTGGGTTGAGTGGGTTAAAGTATGTTGCCGTCACCCCAGGTGAACCAGCGGGCATAGGTCCGGACCTGCTGATCACATTTGCGCAAGGCGCAAGAAGTGCGCCGCTTGTGGCCTTCACCGATCCCGCTCATCTGTTAAGACGGGCAAGTCAACTCCGTGTGACGATCAACCTTGAAGAATACAACCCACAACAAAGCCCTAGCTGCAGAGCGGGTCATTTGACCGTCCACCCGATTCCCCTGGGGTGTGAAGTCGCGCCAGGCCAACCGAAGGTCGAGGCGGCCGCCGGAGTCCTCAAATCCATTGAAACTGCCAGTCAGGCTGCGCTTCGCGGAGAAATGGGCGCCTTGCTCACGGGGCCGGTACAGAAGTCTGTCATCTCTGATTCGGGCCAGCCCTTCAGAGGCCACACGGAAATGCTCGCTGAGCTGGCGGGCGTGCGGGACGTAGTGATGTTACTGGTCTCTGGCACACTGCGAGTTGCGCTCGCCACGCGCCATATCCCCCTCGCCGAGGTGGCCAGAAGCCTGACGAGTTCAAGTCTTGAAACGACCACACGCATACTTCATCAGGGATTGCGCGCGCAGTTCGGCATGAATGAGCCGCGAATCCTGGTCGCGGGACTCAATCCCCACGCCGGAGAAGATGGCTATCTTGGCCGAGAGGAAATCGAGATCATCACACCCACCCTCGATAAGCTGCGAGCTGAAGGCATGCTTATCGAAGGCCCTCTGCCAGCGGATACACTTTTCGCCGACAGAACGCGCGCACGCGCCGATGCCATTCTCGCCATGTATCACGATCAGGGACTCGCCCCCTTCAAGGCCGTCGCGTTCGGCGAAGCGGTGAACGTGACGTTGGGCCTGCCCTTTGTGCGCACCTCCGTTGACCACGGAACGGCACTAGAGCTCGCCGGAACAGGTCAAATCGATCTCGGAAGCTTCAAGGCCGCGTTGGACTTGGCCTCAACACTGAAGTCCAATGGCGAAGCCTAGCCACCGGCCTCGAAAGCGGTTCGGCCAACACTTCTTGCGCGACCTTCAAGCACTCGAAGAAATTGCTTCGCTCATCGACGCGAGGCCCAGTGACAGGCTTATGGAAATCGGGCCTGGGCGTGGGGCGCTGACGGAACTCTTGATAACGGACTGCCCGGATATGTGCGCGATTGAGATAGACCGTGACCTGTGCCGCGAGCTCGGTGTACGTTTTCCGAGTCTAAAGCTCATCGAGGCCGATGTGCTGACGCCCGCATTTGAACAAGCACTCGCATCCGCCACCCACTGGCGCCTGGTTGGCAACCTGCCCTACAACATTTCAACTCCGCTGCTCGCTCGTGTCGCGGCAAGTGCGGTGCGCGTGCAGGACGCTTGGTTCCTGCTTCAACGTGAAGTCGCCGCGCGCATCATAGCCGAGCCGGGTACTCGTGATTGGGGTCGATTGAGCATTCTGGTTCGCCTCAGGTTTCATGCCCAGATCGCCTTGACCTTAGAACCCGAATGCTTTCACCCGCCGCCAAAGGTGACTTCATGTCTCGTGCATCTCAAGGCAAAAGCGCACGAGTGGCGTATCATTTCACAATCCGTGTTTGAAGATGTCTTATTGCAGTCCTTCTCGCAAAGGCGCAAGACGCTTTCGAATGCCCTCGCCAAATTTTCTGTTGATTGGAGTCAGATTTCCGTGAATCCAGCAAAACGCCCCGACCAGATAGGCATTGACACCTACGTGGAAATCGCGAATTTCGTGGCATCGTCATTCAAATCAAAGGAGGGATCCAGCGAATGAGGGCGCTCGCGGCATCCAGCATTGATGTGTCGGTGGACAGCGAGTATCTGCCAGAAAATTCAAGTCCGCTCGCGGGACGCTATGTGTTCGCCTACACAATCACCATCAGCAATCACGGCGGCATGGCAGCGACCCTGTTAAATCGCAGTTGGGTGGTCAAGGATGGCCTTCAGAACGAGCAACATGTGCACGGGCCCGGCGTAGTGGGCAAGCAGCCGCGTATAGAGCCCGGCACTCATTTCACCTACACGAGCAGTGCCATGCTCCCCACTTCTGTTGGCAGCATGGAGGGAAGCTATGAGTTTCAACTCGATTCAGGAGCCACCTTCGAAGTGCCGATTCCCCAGTTTTCATTGCACGACATCGACTCCATCCACTAGCGAGCTCTGGCCGACATGGCAACCTATGTCATCGGCGACCTTCAGGGCTGCTTCACCGAACTTCAGGACCTACTCTCCCTGATCAAGTTTGATGCTCGGCGTGATCGACTCTGGTTAACCGGGGACCTGGTGAATCGCGGACTTGAGAGCCTGGAAACTCTAAGATTCGTGCGTCTTCTGGGAGATGCCGCGGTGACCGTGCTCGGCAATCATGACATTCACTTGCTCGCTGTCTACTACGCGGATCAACCCACAAACGATTCTGACACCTTCGAGGAGCTCTTGAACGCGCCAGACTCCCACGAACTTCTGGAGTGGTTGCGCCACAGACCGCTCATACATATGCAAGGAAAGGACTTGCTCGTACACGCCGGCATACCGCACATCTGGAATATCAAAGAGGCCAGTCTGCTGGCAAGGGAGGCAGAAACCGAACTGCGCGGTGCGAGATTTCGCAACCTGCTGCGCGTTATCTATGGCGACTGCCCACGCCTTTGGCAGAGCCCAGACGCATATGGTGACCAATGGAGGGGTGTGCCGCGGCTACGCGCCATCATCAACTACCTGGTGAGAATGCGCGTTATCAACCAGGCCGGTCGCTGCGATTTCGACTACAAGGGCACCGGCAACGAAAATCTAGGAGCCTACAAGCGCTGGTTTGACTTCTGGCCCGAGACACCGACCCGCATCCTCTTCGGTCACTGGGCGGCGCTTGGCGCCGAGACTGGACGCAGCGATATAGTGGCACTCGATGGCGGCTGCGCATGGGGGTACCAGCTCGTTGCCATGCGCCTTGAGGATGGCGCCCGCTTCAAGGTGCCCGCGCGACCTGCAACAGGGGCACCGGCGTGAAGACCTACTTGGTTGGCGGTGCGGTTCGCGACCGACTGCTCGGGCGCGATGCGCGAGAGCGGGATTGGGTGGTGGTGGGGGCAACTGAACACGAAATGCTGGCCAAGGGCTATCTGCGCGTGGGCCACGCCTTTCCAGTATTCATCGACCAGAAGACCGGCGAAGAATACGCACTTGCCCGCACGGAGTCGAAGGTGGCACCGGGGCACACCGGGTTTGAGTTCGACACCTCGCCAGACCTCGACCTCGCGACAGATCTGAGGCGGCGCGACCTCACGATCAATGCCATGGCAGAAGCAGACGGAGAAATTATCGATCCCTATGACGGCCGACGAGACCTTGAGCACAGGGTGTTGCGGCATGTGTCCGAAGCCTTTGTGGAAGACCCGCTGCGCGTCTTGCGTGTTGCAAGGTTTTGCGCTGAACTCCGTGACTTCGGTTTCGTGGTTGCCGAAGAAACGCTGGACTTGATGGAACAAATCGCCAAGTCCGGGGAACTCGATGCACTGCCGCGCGAGCGAGTCTGGGGCGAACTAGCGAAGGTGCTGGGTACGCGCTGGCTCGATGTGTTCCTTGGGGTGCTGAATCGAGCGAACTGCCTGAATCCCTGGTTTCGAGAATGTGATTGGCCTGCCACCGTCCGGTCCCGTGTAGGCGCTTGGCAGCGGCACCTTCCTTCTCCGGTGGCGCGTCTCGCCGCGCTCGGAGGGATACTGGAAGAAGGAGATTGCAGGA
>CAZNYE010000503.1:0-7470 GCA_964577185.1 uncultured Pseudomonadales bacterium
GTTCCGATGTGGGCAGGTTCATGTCGAGGTTGTCCGCTCGGAGATCGAAAAATTGATTATAGGCTCAACCTGATTCCTTGGCCGTTTTGGATTTCAGCCAGGCCACCCGTTCCTCAAGCGCGTCTTCGGCCATAAGCTCCGCTGGAATCTCCGTAATGCGCAGTCGGCCTGTGGCAATCGCTTGCGCGGCTTCGCTGATTCCACCGGTGATTCTCTCCCATTCAGCTTCGCAAAGCTTGAATCGGGTGATCGTGTGTCCCTCACCGGCGAAATCTTCCATGCGAACAACCTCAGGTTTGCCGACTTGCCCGCAGAGATGCAGCAGGTAGTCTCGAAAGGGGTTGCTGTTGCCATCCTGCCCCCACGCCGACGACAGCAAGTCGCGCTTCGCGACAAGTTCTTCCTCCTCGGCAACCCGGTCGCTCCACTGGGCTTGCAGCGCACCGAAATATGTGTGTCCTTCCTCTGCGCCAATTGTTCCGACGCGTCTCAGGTGGATGTCCACTTCATGCAGCAGCGCTTTTCGCCATTCGAAGCTGAGCTCCGCGAGCAAAGTGAACATGAGTGGCGCAAGGCGGACAACTTCGCGCATGCCGATGCCGTAACGAAGCCATAATAGGTCATAGAAGAAATACATATCTTCAGGTACTTTGGTTTCCGATGGCCTGTACCTGTGCCCGCCAGATTCGGCATCGCGTGCATGGTCTGCCGCTCCCATTTCATGCACCTCCACTTGCAGCGCATCGGCGAGACGCCGCATCGTGATGGCGCGGGGCGTGGAGACCCGACTCGATTCAATGCGCGCTATCTGGCGCTGCGAGACACCTGAGGCTTCGGCGAGCGCGTCCTGCGTCCAGTGCTTTTCTTCGCGCAGGCGCCGCAACGCACGGGGGTCAATGACCATCGATCACGGTTCAATCACAGCTTCGCTCGCTCCGCCGCAATTCGATACGCACGAGCGGACTGCCCTCGGAATCAAGTGCGAACGCCATCGGGCGCACTTTCAGTCACTCTCCGGCGCGCGGCGCCTCGGGAATCTTGAAGCCTTCGGACGCGATGCCTGGAAATGCAGTGCTTTGCGAAGAAACCTGTGCGAAGAGGTCAATGGTCACGCCGAAGTTGACCCGCCTGTCACCATCCACCGTGATGGTATTCGGGTTGCCTAGCACTGGATACATGCCGCAGGCTTCTCCGGGGTCGCAAATCGAACCGTCGCCGTCTCGGTCTGTGCCAGCGATGATCCAGTACTGGCCGGGCGGCACTTCAAGCGATTCGAATGCATACTCCAGCAGAGAATTCGTGGCTCGCAGGTCCTGCAATTCAAGTACGCCCGGATCAATCAGCGCCACATACACCGTGCCAATATCCGAAGGAGTTGCGTGCGCCTGCACCTGCGCCGAGACCCGCAGCGTCGCATTTCCACCATTCGAGACCACCCTTACTTCGCCGACGAGCGTGCCTTCGGGCCGCCCTCGGCGGTCCACTTCGACCACCAAGTTGGGCAGTTCTTCCAAATTGACGCGAATCCACGACTCATCCGAATCGGCGGACTCCACGCGCAAGGAACCGCTGCCGAGATTCACCGTTCGCACACGAAGCCTCGTGGTGCTGGCACCAAAGTTTAGGTTAGATGGGGACACACGCAGCACTGGGCCTGTGGGTTCATCGTCAATGGTGCCCCCAGCGATGACCTTGGCGGTGCGCACGGCTCGGTAGGCATCAATCAGGCCGTGCCCATAGATATCGTCTCGTCCTGGAAAGCCGAAGTCGCGCACGATAGGTGCCGCCGCCGGATCCGAGTGATTGCCAGCGATGAGCCTATTGATATCCGTGGATGTGAGGTCGGGATTTGCGGACAACATCAGGCCAACCACGCCCGCCATGTGCGGAGCCGCCATGGACGTACCCTGCGACCCGCGATAGATGTGGCGAAGCGTCTCACCCGAGTCATCGGCCACTGTGCTGTGCACCTGGTAGAGAATATCGCCGCCAGGAGCCACCACATCTATTTCCGGTCCGTAGTTGGAATAACTCGACTTGTAGCCAAGATAATTTGTTGCGCCGACAGAGATAACGCCCTCAACCGACGACAGCGGATCAGGTCGATAGCAGTCATCGTTGCCTGCCGCATGGACGACGACAACGCCTGCTTCAATGGCTTCGCGGACCGCCAGTTCTTGGGCAAGGTCCCCACTTTGAGGAAGACATAGGGCGTTGGGGAGTCCCAGGCTCAAGTTAATCACGTTGGCGCGCTGTTCCGGCAGTCCCTCGGACGCATTTTCGAGACCCGCGGCATAGCGAATGCCCTCTATCACATCCTTGGAGGTACCGCTCCCCCCGACACCCAACACACGAACAGGCATGATCTTGCCGTTCCACATGACCCCGGCGACACCCTCGCCGTTGTCCGTATCAGCACCCACGGTGCCGGCCACATGGGTGCCGTGAAACGAGCTTGACACGCCTCTGGCACCGTCGCCGACATCGTAGGGGTCTGAATCCGCACCGTCTCCATCGCCGCCAAGATCAGGGTCGCTGACAAAGTCATAGCCAACGATTTCATCGTTCTCGTCGCGGAGAAGCCGGTTCGCAATGTCCGGATGATCGGTCACCACGCCCGTATCGACCACCGCAACCACCACGTCATCGCTGCCCTTGGTGATGTCCCACGCCTGCTCGAGCGCGATCTCGGGATAGTGCCATTGCCGCGAGTAATCTTCGTCATTCGGTACCGCCATCGTCTGGTAGATGTAGTTTGGTTGCACCACACCGATCTCACCCGATGCCATCAGGCGCTTGCGCATCAAGAGCGTCGCGGCCTTGTGTTCGAGTTCCTCGCTGCCAAATTGAAAGCCGGCGTCGCGCAGTGGACGGGTGTCCTCTAGAAAGGCAGGACCTGGACCAAGGGTTAACAAGGAACCGCCGGAGAAAGCGTGGTCCTCGGCATCGAAGTGGAATTCTTGCGCCACGCGCCGTAGGGTATCAATTGGTTGCTCATCTACGGTAGCGCCTCGGGGTGAGTTGATGGCAAGCAGCTCTCCGGGCACGAAGTCTCCGTCCTTCGACCAACTCGTTCTGCCGACACCTGACGCGCCCGTCGGCACGTCTGCCAGGTTCACTACCAGCGAATAATTGCTTGCCCCCGAGTAGGCGCTGACCAGTACCAGATACTCGCCCTCAAGCGAGGTCTGAATCACTTCAAGATCGTCCACGCCGAGGGACTGCTCGATGATACTGCCGTCTGGGGCCGAGAGATAAAGGTCAAGGTCCGCTTCTTCGCCATCCGCGATTGCGAGGCTGATGCGCACGGGCGCTGGGAAGACGATGCGGTACACATCGGTGGCATCTCCAATCGCGCTTGCCCAACCGCCAATCGAAGCTGGAACGAGGACTCGCTGCGCTTCGTCACGGGTGTTGTTCGGAGACACGTCGTTCACGAACGCCTTGCCGGCATCAAGCGTGTCGCCGTCAAGCGTCTGCCCCGAGGCGATTCTCACGGTACCCACAATCTTTCCGGGCCTCAGTTGACTCGGGTCGCCGTGAATCGGCAGTGCCCAATCAAGTTCAATATTGAGCGCGATTTCGCCGCCACCCTCCAAGACTTCGCGGCCATTGAGCGGCGCATAGTGCCAACCGCCTTCACTGTCCCTGAAGAGGAGATCTTCTGCGCCATCGCCATTCAAATCGCCGAAAGCAAGTAGCTGCTCACCCTCTTCAAGCGTGACATCCAGCACGGTATTTTCGGCTGCCAGCACTTCGCGACCATTCAAGGCGTAGAAATGCCAAGTGCCATCGGTGTGGCTGAGCACCGCATCGGCATGCGCATCGCCGCCAAAGTCGCCGACGGCCACAAGTTCGAAGGCAAGGTCGCTCGGCAGGCCGGTGACTGGACCACTTCCAACCACAAACCTGCGCCCGTCCATCAAGTAGAGATACCAATCGCCCAAGCTGTGGCGTAGCAGCACATCGGCCTTGCCATCACCATTGAAGTCGGAGATTCCGGCGATGGAATAGTCGAGATCGATGCTGAGGTTCGCCGAGCCCGTGACCTCCTTAATCGGCATCTTTCCATCCATGGCGTAGACCAGCCATGACCCATGGGATTCATGGCGCAGCAGCACATCCGCCTTGTCGTCGCCATTCAAATCGCCAATGCCGGCGACGATGTACTCAAGGTCCGACGTGATTTCGGCGTCGCCCGCCTGACCCACGATGGCCTTGCGACCATCCATCGGAGTGAGATGAAAAGTGCCGTCAATATTCCTCAGCAACACATCATCCTTGCCGTCGCCATTGAAGTCGCCGATGCCCGCCAAATGATCATCGAGATCGGTGCTGATCTCGGCTTCGCCGGACTCGGCCTCGACGACTTCACCGCCATTCATGGCGTAGTAATGCCATGTGCCATCGGTATGGCGCAACAGCACATCGTCCGTGCCGTCACCGTTGAAGTCGCCGAGATGCTTGTCCACCGAGAATCGCGGCCTCGGCGGTGTTTCCGGCTGCGGCTCGAAGGTGGCGTGAAGCGCGTAGCCACCAGTCGTGAAGAGGCGCGCCCCCTCGACTTCCAGGTAGTAGGTGCCCGGTTCCAGCACACGCTCAATAGCGAAGTTGAAGAAGAGACCGCCATCGTCGTCTATTGCGACCGTCTCATTGCCTGTTCCATCGGTCAGCGTGCCGTAGGTGTCGGTCAGACCCCGCGTCCAAAGATCCAGGGTGCCGGGCGTATCGAGCGTAATGCTGAAGACATCAATGTCGCCAGCGGTTTCGAGGCGCCCCTCGATGCTCGTCGGCGGCGTCACGGCCGTCGCCTCTTCAAAGGTGTCGCCATAGTCATCGCGGGCGACGGTGAATAGCGAAAATCCTGTTCGGCTGTCAAGCTGGGTGGAAAGACCGGACGCTTCCGACACGTACATATGCACCCAGTAGCGGCCGGGCGGCGGTTCGGTGTAATCGCCGCTGAGTTTCAGGTTGGTATAGCTCTCGCCCGGCGGAAGTTGTCCAGTGCGCCCACTTGCGGCCAGGGAAACCCTTGCGACATCATGACCCTCGGACTCGGGGTCGCTGAGGCTGGTCATTCTCAAGGTGAGATGCAGTGTGGAAGTGGTGTCCTCGGAGTTGTTGACGATCTCGTCCACCTCGAACGTGACCTCTTCTTCGGCGATGCCGTAACGCGAGGCGCCGATAAACTCGACCCTGCCGGCATCGACCGTGTAGGGCGAGGTACCGGTGCGCACATCAAGTCTGGTGTCGAGGTCGGGACTCTCCGAGACATACAGATGCACGTAGTAGCGGCCTGCTGGTGGTCGCTTATAGTCGGCGTTGAGGTCAATATTCGCGTAGTAGAAGCCTGACTCCAGCTTGCCGCCGCCTTCATAGTGTTCGAGCGAGGCGCGCGCCACCAAGTGCCCATCGGATGCCGGATCCGAAGTTTCCGTCATGCGCATGGAGAGGTGCAGCGTACCTGTGGTGCTTGAGGTGTTGTTGACGATGCGGCCAACGCGCATGTTGACGCGGTTGCCGGTGATCGCGTAGTCGGCATAGCTTTCGATGTCCACGCTTTCGGGAGGGGGTGGTGGCGGTGCAAAAGTTTGGGTGTTGGTGAAGGTTATGATATCGAGCGGTGTATCCCGGTTAGGAGATTCGGATACATAGAGATGCGCGTAATAGGTGCCGTCTGGTGGACGAGTGAATTCTGTCACCCGAGACACATTGGAAATTTGGTATCCCGCCTTTAACACGACGTCCAGCGAGGCTCTCGCGACCCTGTAGCCCTCACCCTCAGTGAAAGGATCAGATGATTCCGTCATCCTGAGTGTGAGATACAGGGTGCCACTATCCTCAAGACTATAGTTGGCGATTTGTAATGCTGTCAACCGAACTTTATCGCCGACGATCTGATAGCCGACACCACCCGTGAACCGCACATCGGTCCCGGCATCTTGGGCACCAGCGGGTGCGGCGACAAAGACCGCAAGCAACAGCGGCAGAAGGCTCATGCTGCGATTCTTCATGGCGCCACCTCACGATTGACATAGATGGCATCGCCGCATCGCATCTCACCTGTGTAGATGACCTTGCCCGCGTCCGTTTCGATACGAATCTCTTCTGCTTCGCCGCATGGGAGTTCTAGCGTCTCACGCGCCTCAAGCGCGTTGGTCGGCGCATTTCCGATAGAGACCCGCATAGGGGCGGTGCTGCGAACCAGCGAGAAGTCTCCCATTGGGTTGCGCGTATGAGAAGTTCGCCAAATGCCATCCGATGGCCGAAGCGTCTCAGACCTATGAAGCTCGGCGACAGATGAATGTTCTGCAAGCACGCCAACAAAGGGATCGCTTTGGATTGATTGGGTGCCGATGCCTTCAACATCGATCCGCGTTTCGCGCAGATCCGAATCTGAACCTCCGAGGCTCGGCCCACGTTCAATCAGTTTGGGAATCTGCCGCTCAAGTGTCCCTACTTCGTCGGGTGTCGATTCCTCGGCACGAAGACCAGAGTGACCGACTGCCAAGAGCCAAGCCACCAAAAGACTCGCAGAACGGATATTGAGATGTGCCATTTGCCTCACCTGCATGTAAGGGGTTGGCAATCTTCACACACTCCTTTCTGACATTACATGAATTTTCCGCCCCGCAAACCCATGCAAATGCTGACATTTTCAGGACACTTTGGCTGTGCGACAGGACTTCATCAGCGCCAGAGATGTCAGCAAGTGTCCGGTGATCACGGTGACCACAGCACCAGGGTTGCCTTCACAACGAATGAACGTCGACCAGCTCGCCGCTCCACAAGTCGCGCACAAAATCTTCGGCGGGCAGTATGTCGATGCCGTCTTCGGTGCGCCGGGCGATTGGCTCAAGGCATACAATGACCCTTCGTGGAACCTGCTTTTGGTCTTTGACGAGGCTGCGCAGTCCGCGCAAGTGACTTGACACGATCCGTTCGCTGCTCTTGGCTTCGACTGCGAGGCGCATATCACCCAAAATAAAATCGACCTCGGTGCCACCGCTCAAGCGCCAGTAGGTGAGTTCACTGCTAGGCGCACAGTAGTCGGTCCATGCAGATAACTCATGGAATAGCCAATTCTCGAACGCCCTCCCATAAGCGACAGATCCTCTCAGAACTGTGCCCCTGTGCGCGAGTTGGTTCACGATGCCCACATCTGAGAAATAGAATTTGGGCGCGACCATGGTCCTGCGTTTCGGCCGCTTGCGCCAGGCCGGTAGCCACCGCCCAATCAGGGTATCTTCGAGAATTTCAAAATATGTCCTCGCCGTATGGCTCGATACACCGCAATCGGCCGCGATGTTGGTGAAGTTCACCAGTTCACCATCACACAAAGCGGCCGCATTGAGGAAGCGGGAGAACGAGGGCAGATTGCGTACCAAGCCTTCGGCCGCCACCTCTACCTTCAGGTAGTCTGAGACATAGGCATCGAGAAGTCTGTCAGCCTGCGAGGAGCCTATCATG
>CAZNYE010000504.1:0-12365 GCA_964577185.1 uncultured Pseudomonadales bacterium
CGCCTTAAGAGGCGAATCGTCCGCAATTCGGCCAAGAGTATGGGACAGAAGGCATCTCGCGCCGGAATTCGCAGCCATAATGAGAATTGCTCGTAAAAGACTGGTACAGAAACAAAAGGAAGCCCCTATGGGACCGCTCGCAGGACTAAAGATCATTGAACTTGCCGGCATAGGCCCCGGCCCCTTCTGCGGCATGATGCTGTCCGATATGGGTGCGGACGTGATCCGCATCGACCGCATCGCCTCCGCCCCGCGCCGCCCGGCAGACATCCTCGCACGCAACAGGCGCTCACTCTCGGTTGACCTGAAACAGACCGAGGGCGTGGAACTGGTACTTACGCTCTGCGAGAACGCGGACGGGCTGTTTGAGGGCTTCAGGCCGGGTGTCACCGAGCGCCTGGGTCTTGGCCCCGATGATTGCATGGCGAGAAACCCAGGGCTCGTGTACGGACGCATGACCGGCTGGGGCCAGGAAGGACCCATTGCCAAGGCGGCGGGACACGATATCAATTACATCGCGCTCGCTGGCGCGCTTCACGCCATAGGCTATGCAGGCGACAAACCGGTGCCGCCGCTCAATCTGGTCGGCGACTTCGGCGGTGGTGGCATGCTGCTCGCCTTTGGCATGGTGTGCGCCTTGCTCGAAGCCGCTCGCTCGGGACGAGGCCAGGTAATCGATGCAGCCATGATCGACGGCACAGCGGCGCTCATGGCCATGTTTTACAGCATGAACGCGAGCGGCGTGTGGAAGGACGAGCGCGGTGTCAATCTTCTGGACTCCGGATCCCACTTCTACAACACCTATGAAACGAGCGATGGCAAATACGTTTCCATAGGCTCGATCGAACCTCAGTTCTATGCGGAGCTCATTGAGCGCGCCGAACTCGACACGAAAACATTTAGCGTACAAATGGACAGGGACCGCTGGCGTTCACAAACTGAGACGCTCGCGCAGGTCTTCAAGCAAAAGACCCGCGATGAATGGTGTGAAATCATGGAAGGCACGGACATCTGCTTTGCACCGGTCTTGTCACTTTCAGAAGCGCCGAATCACCCTCACAACCTTGCCCGTAACACCTTCGAAACCCACGACGGCCTAGTGCAGCCAGCGCCCGCACCACGCTTTTCTCGCACACAGGCAGAGATCCGAAACCCGGCCAGACTACCGGGAGAAGACAGTGTCGATGTGCTTCGCGACTTCGGGTTTTCCGATGAAGATATTGATGGATTGCGCGAATCCACGGTCATAGGCGTCAATGAAGCAGGTTCATGAACGCCTCCCTCGGCACACCTAAGAGCCTTGGCCGTGGGAATTCGAGATAGCGAAAATTCGCCATCGCCGCCCATTTGATCAGTCGATTGAGGATAATATCGAGTCATATTTGACGAAATCGAGCGGTCAAAGGGGCGGATGAGGGCGGATTTGCAGCCGCGAATTCCTGCGGCACAGGCTCCTGAATGGCGGCACGAATACCAACGGTCGCTTGAAGACCCTCACTCCTTCTGGAGGGAGCAAGCCGAACAGCTTCCCTGGTTAGCGCCACCAAAAGACATCCTCAGCAAGGATGCCACGGGTACGCATCGCTGGTTCGCAGGCGGACTCACCAACACCTGCTGGTTGGCACTTGATCGGCACTGCGATGAGGGACGTGGTGATCAGACGGCACTCATATACGACTCGCCCGTCACTGGTCAGATACAGCACCTCAGTTTCCGAGAGCTTCGCGACCTGGTGGCGCGCGCGGCCGGCATGTTGCGAGACCAAGGCGTAGAAAAAGGTGACCGAGTTATCATTTACATGCCGATGGTGCCAGAATCCATCATCAGCATGCTGGCTTGCGCAAGGCTCGGCGCTATTCATTCGGTGGTGTTCGGCGGCTTCGCGGCACCAGAACTCGCGGCGCGCATTGACGACGCCGAGCCCAAAGTGTTGCTCGCCGCCTCCTGTGGAATAGAGTTCACGGCCACCATTCCCTATATGCCGATGATTGACGAGGCGCTTCGCTTGGCGCGCCAAGCCCCAGAACGCTGCATCATCAAGCAACGCGAGCAGTGTCCGGCGGAACTTCGAGCAGGACGAGACTTGGACTGGGACGGATTGATGCAAGATGCCACGCCAGCGGACTATGTATCAATGGATGCGACCGACCCGCTTTACATCCTCTATACATCGGGCACCACCGGGCGGCCGAAGGGCGTACTTCGCGACACGGGTGGTCATTCGGTCGCACTCAACTACAGCATGTCCGCTATCTACGATACCCATCCCGGAGAGGTATTCTGGGCTGCATCGGATGTGGGTTGGGTCGTGGGCCATTCTTACATCGCCTATGCCCCACTCATTCGCGGTTGCACCACTATTCTCTATGAGGGCAAACCAGTGCGAACGCCCGATGCGGGCGCCATTTGGCGTGTGATCGAATCGCACTCGGTGCACACCTTCTTTGTGGCGCCCACGGCCTTCCGAGCGGTGCGCAAGGAAGACCCTGACGCGAGTCTGCTCGCCCGCCACGACATTTCGAGCCTGCGCAATCTCTTTGTCGCAGGCGAACGCCTCGACCCACCAACGTATCATTGGCTCGCTGAGCATCTCGATGTACCTGTCATAGACCACTGGTGGCAGACCGAGTCTGGCTGGTCGATTTGCGCAAATCCCACAGGTCTCGGGCTGGTTCCACCGAAGCCTGGCTCGGTGAGTCTCCCGGTGCCCGGCTACGATCTTCGAGTTGTGGACGATGAGGGCGGCGAAGTTGTTGCGGGTGTGGATGGCAATATAGTGCTCGCCGAACCATTGCCGCCGGGCAATCTCTTCTCCGTATGGGGCGATCACGAGCGCTATCTCAAGTCCTATTGGTCGCAGTTCCCGGGCTATTACGTCACTGGCGATGGTGGCTTCCGAGATGAGGACGGCTACGTCTATATCATGGGCCGCAACGATGATGTGATGAATGTCGCCGGACATAGGCTGTCGAGCGGGGAACTCGAAGAGGTCATCGCCGACCATCCCGCGGTGGCTGAATGTGCGGTTGTGGGCGTGCGCGACGAGACTCGCGGACAGGTGCCGCTCGGAGTGCTGGTGCTCAAAGATGGTGTGAACATCGATGCTTCGACACTGGAAGCGGAACTGATTGCCAAGGTGAGAGCAGAAATCGGCGCGTTCGCCTATTTTCGTCGAGCCATTCTTGTGCCGCGCCTGCCCAAGACACGATCAGGAAAGATCCTGCGCAACCTCATTCGCAAGTTCGCGGACGGCGATGAGTGGGCCTTGCCGCCAACCATTGAGGATGAGGGGGTTGTTGCGGAAATCTTGTCGGTGCTCAAAGAATGAGGTAGTGACCATGGCATTCTGGTGGAAATGGATTGCTGGGCTCTTGATCGGAGTCCTATTAGGCTATTTCCTGCGCGACTCAAGTATCGGCCGGGAGGTTGACGAACGTCGCGCGGAATTTGTCGGCTCCCTTGCGAGCACCTATGTCGCCTCGCGGACCGAAATCGATGAACGGGCACCGGTCAAGACCGTTGCCGGACTGCCGCTGATAGAGGTTGCGGTGGACGAACCTGCCGACAGGGTGTTTCGCGCCAGCGGGGTGGGCAACACCTTCCTCATCTCCACTGATGAGGGACTAGTGATCTTTGATACCGGGCTTGCGACCCAGGCCGCCAAGCACAAGCGCCTGCTGCAAGATGCGGCATCGGGCGATGTCGCATACATTGTGCTTTCTCATTCGCACGCCGACCACATCGGGGGCACCAAGTTTTGGCTGGCCGAGTTTCCAGACGCCCAAATTGTTGCCCATGAGAGATTCATCGACGGGCAGCGCTACCTCAAGGATCTTGAGCATCATTTCTGGAATAGAAATCGCCTGCTCTACACATTCATACCTGAAGAGCCTCAAGAGGGCGGCATGAATGCCTATGGCGGAATCACCCCAGACATAGAGGTGGGAGAAGGCGAGGTCTTTGCGTTTGAGTTGGGAGAGGTTCGCTTCGAGGCAATAGCAGCCGCCGGTGCGGAAGGCGATGACAATCTCGTACTGTGGTTGCCGGGTCGACGGCTGCTCTTCAGCGGGGACTTCTTTGGACCACTGTTTCCCATGGTGCCGAACCTCTTCACGCTGCGAGGCGAGAAATTTCGCGATCCGCTCGCCTATGTGAAGTCGCTCGACAGGTTAATCGAGCTTGGACCTGAGATGGTGTTGCCGAGCCACTTCGATCCCATCTCCGGCAATAAGCAGATTCAAAGGGACATGCGCAAGATGCGCGACGCGACCTTGTTTATTCACGATCAGGCCATCGCTGGCATGAATCAGGGCAAGACCGTTTGGCAGCTCATGCGCGATGTCAGATTGCCCCCAGAACTAGACCTGAGCCAAGGCCACGGTAAGGTCTCGTGGAACGTCAGGAGCATCTGGGAGCATTACAGCACCTGGTTTCATTTTGAATCGACCACCGAGCTCTATCCGGTCAGGGTTCGGGAGATCTATGCCGACATTGCTGAGCTTGCCGGAGGCGCCGACCTGCTCGCCACACAGGCTCAACGATATCTCGACTCAGGCGAACTGGAAGCGGCATTGCATTGGGTCGAAATTGGACTCGCCGCCGACACCAATCATGCCCAACTTCTGCAAGTGCGCTTACGCGCCCTCGAGGGGCTGCTTGATCGGGCCTACAACGAAGGCAGCAACTTCAGCGAAACGGGTTGGCTGAAAAGCCGAATCGCAAGGACCCGAGCAGCGCTCACTGAATCCTCCCCGCAATAGCGGATGTGTACAAGGCACAAAGACCGTTCGGTCACTATGACATCACTATGAAATGACTTGACAAGTCATACCAAAAGGACCAGATTAGTCAGCATGACTAGTGTATCTGTGTCTGAATTGAAAGCAAACCTTTCCCGCTATCTTCGTGAAGTGCGGCGCGGGGGAGAGTTTCAGGTGCTTGATCGCGGCAAACCAATTGCGTGGTTGAAGCCGACGGAATGGTCGCCGAGCAATGAAGAGGAAGAAGAAGCTGCGATCGCCAAATTGATTGCAGACGGTGTGCTGCGAGCTGGGAAGGGCGGATGCGAGAAAATTCTTGAGCAGCCACCTCTGGAGCTAGGTGTGAGCATCCTGGAGGCGCTGCTTGAAGACAGGGACGATCGGTTTTGATGTATTGGGATTCATCAGCTTTAGTACCACTTGTGCTGAAAGAAGACAGTACGCAACAGGTACAGGAATGGCTTGCGCGAGATTACTTCATCGCCACATGGGCGTGGTCACGCGTAGAGATCACTAGCGCTATCGAACGTCGTGTGCGGGAGGGCACGTTATTGCGTTCACAGCGACGCGAAGCCCTGCGGCGGCTCGTGGAATTCGCCGATCGATGGTATGAAGTCACCGATTTGCTCGCGGTTCGATCAAGAGCCAGTTCGCTTCTCGCTCGGCATGCGCTCCGTGCCATGGATGCCGGGCAGCTCGGTGCCGCGCTGATCGTGAAGGAGTTATATCCGGGTGTGCTTGCATTCGCATGCTTGGACCATAGACTGTCCCTTGCGGCGGAACTCGAAAATCTGCAGTTGCTGGACTAATCGAACGGTCGATATATTGCTGTCACTCACCCGCTCCGATCATAGGAGTTCCAATACCCGCTCCGGAGGCCGTCCAATAACGGCCTTGTCCGCCACCGCAAACACTGGTCGTTCGATGAGAATCGGATTCACCGCCATGGCGCGTACGCGCTCTTCATCGGACACTGAGTCACGGCCAAGTCCATGTTCCTTGAATGCGACCTCCGAACGGCGCATCAACTCAAGTGGCGTCATGTTGAGCTTGTCGAGAAGGTCGTGCAGTTCTACTTGGCTCGGCGGCGTTTCAAGGTAGCGCACGACCTCGAATTCTGCTCCTCGCTCCTCCAAGATCGCTAGCGCGGCGCGCGACTTTGAGCATCGCGGGTTGTGATATAGCACGGACATGGGAACGCGAAACCTATAATGCGCAAAGGTAGTTTTCATTATAGGCGGATGGACAGAGCTTCCGTGTCCCAGATGCTTCGTGGCCTCGTCCGTTGGACGGGTGAAATAGCGCGCCAGTTTCAACGGCGCCAGTGTGCTTCTCACGCCGCTTCTCTCACCTTCACCACCCTCTTCGCCATAGTGCCGTTCACGGCTGTGGTCTACAGCGTACTTTCGGCCCTGCCAGGCTTTGAAGACATAGGGAACATCTTGCGCGGCTTCGTATTCGAGAATTTCGTGCCAGAGAGCGCCGGCCGTATCGAAGATTTCCTGATTGAGTTTTCCGATCAGGCGCAGAACCTCACGTTTGTCGGTGTCATTTTGCTGATCATCTCCACCATCATGCTGTTGATGTCCGTGGAACATGCCTTTAATCATGTCTGGGATGTCACCGAAGCACGTCGCGGCCTTGTTCGCTTGGCGGGCTACTGGGGTGTCATCACTTTGGGGCCTGTCTTGGTGGGTATTGGATTTCTGGCGAGTTCTTATCTGACAACCATGCCGTTGCTGAGCGAGGCAGGTATCGAACCGCTGCGTTTGACCATTGTGGAATACCTGCCAGAGCTGTCCGGATTCTTCGCGTTTTCGCTGCTCTTCTACGCGGTGCCCAATTGTCGAGTACCTCCATTGCATGCGCTCGCTGGTGGCTTGATCGCAACGCTGCTGTTCGAAATCGCCAAGAGTTTATTCACCGCCACCATGGGAATCGGCAACCTGAATGTGATTTATGGGGCCTTTGCGGTCCTACCGCTGTTTCTTTTGTGGGTGTACCTCGTCTGGTCCATTATTCTTGGCTGCGCGATCCTTGTGGCTGGCCTGTCTCCGAATCAAGAGAGGGACACCTACGGAACCCCTTTGTTACTCAAATGCCTCTGGGTACTCGAAATACTCGCGGTCGTGCATCCCAAGGGAAGCCTTCCGCGTGAGCTTCAGCGCCAGGCCGACCTGACCAAACCCCAGTGGAGCGAAGCACTCGATGAACTTGTCAATCTTGGGCTCATCTCGCAGGAGGGCCAATTCCTGATACTCGGCGAATCTGCCCAATCGCTGCCGCTCTTCGCCCTCTACCAACGATTCCCCAAGGGCGTCACGGGTGAGGCACTTCGCACATACCAAGGATCCAAGGAATTGGTGGAACCGCTCATCAAGTACTTACAACGAGGCGAAGACGTGCTATCTGAACCAATGCGCTTGCCAACCACCACAAATCGCGAAACTGGCGCTTGATCGTTGAAGATGCGTCGAGGATTCCGGCTGCCTTTCAAGCACTTTGGGATCACATACCTCATTGCACTTTTCTTCGCCTTGGCGGCTTGCTCATCTGGTCAATTGCCCCTAGCGGGAGGTGGTGGGGTTTCCAAGGACTCTCTCGACGCGAGAACCCTGGTGATCAATCACTGGGCCACCTGGTGCGTCCCCTGTCGAATCGAAATCCCTGAACTCAATCTCTTTGCCAAGTCGGTCGATGCGGATGAGGTACTGGTGTTCGGCTATGGGGAAGACTTTCACGCTGGCCAGCAACTGCTTGACGATATTGCCGACATGGGTATCGAGTTTCCCGTTTTCACCCAGGATCCGGGTTCTGTGTGGGGCTATGGCCCGTCAAATGTGCTTCCAAGAACGGCGATCATCGCCCCGGGCGGCGATGTCAAACAGGTGCTGCTCGGTCCTCAAACGCGTGAATCGCTGCTCGAAGCAATCGCAAGCACCTGATCCATGGCCTCCTGTTCGGTGACGAGTTCAGAGGCCCTCCCATTGCGACGAACAAACTCGACCTTGCCTGAATCAAGATTCCTCCGTCCGACCACGATCCGACAAGGTATGCCGATGAGATCGGCATCGGCGAGCTTGACGCCCGGACGCTCTGCGCGGTCATCCATGAGTACTTCGAGACCAGCTTCCTTGAGTCCTTGGTAGATTCTTGTGGCGGTATCCCGCACCGCTTCCGACCGTTCCCCGCCGAGGGGCACAATCTCCACTTGAAATGGTGCGAGGCTCGCTGGCCAGACGATGCCTTGATCATCGTGGCACTGCTCTATGGCCGCGGCCACAATTCTCGTCACACCGAACCCATAACAGCCCATGAGGGGGTGCAGGTTATTGCCATGCTCATCTTGAATCGTGACATTCATCGACTTGCTGTACTTGGTGCCGAGCTGAAATACGTGTCCAGCTTCTATACCGCGCAGCATCTTTAGGTGCCCCTTGCCATCCGGCGATGGATCACCCTCAACCACTTGCCGCAGGTCACGAACTCGGTCACTCGTCACCTCAGGCACGTCTCGCGCCCAGTTCACGCCGGTGAAGTGCTTTTCTTCGATGTTGGCACCACAAGCAAAATCCGCCAAGTGCCAGGCGCTGCGATCTACGTATAAATCAAGCTTGAGCCCCAGAGGCCCCAAGGAACCTACGCCAACGCCGAGCGTCTCCTTGACTTCCTCGGGGAGGAGCATGCGAAGAGGTGATTGGATGCCGTCGAGCTTGGCCGCCTTGATTTCATTGAGCTGGTGGTCTCCGCGCAGAACCAATGCGACCGGACCCTCATCGCCAGCAGCGATCAGGGTCTTTAGCATGCGATTGGCGGGCAATCCAGTCATTTGCGCCAGTTCATCGATGGTGTGTACACGAGGCGTATCTATAGGTGTCCGTTGCTCTCTGGCCTCCGGAGGGTCTCCGGTCGGTGGCAGGGCTTCTGCCTTTTCCATGTTGGCGGCATAGTCAGATTCAGTGCTAAAAAAGATAGTGTCCTCGCCTGACTCCGCCAAAACCTGAAACTCATGCGAGACCGCTCCACCAATGGCACCCGAGTCAGCTTCAACCGCACGGTATTCGAGACCAGTTCGCTCAAGAATGCGGCAGTAGCAATCAAACATCGCCCGGTAGGTTTCATCAAAGCTCGCTTGATCAATATGGAAGGAATAAGCATCCTTCATGACGAATTCTCGCGCACGCATCACGCCGTAGCGTGGACGAATCTCGTCGCGAAACTTTGTTTGTATCTGATAGAAGTTGCAAGGCAGTTGGCGATAGCTGCGAATTTCCCTGCGAAAGATATCGGTGATGACCTCCTCATGGGTCGGTCCAAGACAGGAGTCACGGTCATGACGATCTTTAAACCGCAGGAGTTCCGGACCCATGTCCGACCAGCGTCCCGACTCATCCCAGAGCTCCCTCGGCTGCACTGTGGGCATGGAGACCTCCACAGAACCCGCACGGTCGAGTTCTTCTCTTAATATCCGTTCAACCTTGCGCAAGACGCGCACACCAAGCGGTAGCCAAGAATAGACGCCAGCCGTCAACTGTCGGATGAGTCCGGCGCGCAGCATGAGCCTGTGACTAACTGTCTCAGCATCTGCGGGTGTCCCGCGCAAGGTAAAAAGCGGGAACTGGCTAACTCGCAAGACTCACTCCTTCTTCAAGGGTGCCGGGAAAACTCGAATGGTAGCAGCATGTACGCGCACCATTCCTGCCTTCTGCTTCACATTCGTGCCGGGATTCTCAGCCGTGCCTTTCGCGCTCCTGGTCATGTTGGCAATTTGCAGGTCCTCAACCACGAGATTCGGATGGCGACGAACAAGCGCTGTCGTTACCCGGTGGATGTACTGCTTTTCACGCTCGGAGACGCGCTCGCACTCTTTTGAATAAAGAACTAAAAAACTACAGGTCTTTTTGATGTTTCACTAGAATTTCGACTGGGATCTGCCCGGAAATCTGAATCAGTGGTCGGTATGAACTTGGGTCTTGTGCTTGATGCGATCGGCCATCGAGCGCCTCAAGTCTCACGCCCTGTACCAGATGGGACTCGACCAAGCCATCTCCCTGATCGTTGCCGGATAGCTGCCATCGCTGCACACCGGGGGTCGCTCTGCCTCTTCGAGCCGCGCGCAATCATGTGTGTGCCATCTGGGCTTTGGCGGCTCGACAGCACGTAGGTAGTAGTAAGTGGATTGTGTCGGTTCGAATTCTTGGTCTGTGTAGAGGGCGCACAGGCTGGCTTTGCCTTCGGGGGCCGAGGCAAGTGACAGCACTTGACTATGGAGCGCGCCATTCTCATCCACCCAGCCTTTGACGAGCTGTAGGTCGGTGAGATCCAAACTCTCGGGATCCTTCACAGCGTAGGCCAAAATCTTGGGCTTGCCCTCTCCCTGAACGAGGTCACCGCCCATGGGCACTCCTTGGTTGTAAGCAGCGGACACCATGTCATTTCGCTCGCAGAGGTTCTCCGAAAGGTTCCATCCAGCAAAGAGACGAACGCGTATTCTCGGGCCGGAAGTGCCAAAGACCTCGCGCCTCAGCATGGCATCGAAGATGGCGTCGCGGGTGTTTTGCTCCGCCCAAACCCCGGCAAGCCCACCTGGATTGCCATCGATTCCACTGGTCAGGAGTCCTGGCTGCAGGCGTTCGGTGGGCGTTGACTCACCTGTCACCGCGCCAACCCAATCGCTTTCAGAAACTCCTCCAGGCGTCGCCGTATGGGTATCGGTAGCAGCAATGATGCCGAGCTTGATGGGATTCTCTCCAATAATCTGTTCCTCTCGAAGGCCGACCAAGAGTGCTGAACGCTGAAAATCGGTCGGATGAACGCAGCCGGCACCAACCATACCGCCTTGACCCAATTCGTCCAGCCCACACTCTTCGGTGGTCACCGCCACGGGCTCTATCTGCGCAGGTTGCGAACCATCGAGGTCAATGTCGGTGAACAGCACATCCTCACCAAGTGGCCGCACGGCTTCTATGTCGCAGAGTTCGTCTGGGGCACCTAGCACACTGGCCAGGCCATTGATGCACTCCGAATTGCCCTTGTGTTGGAAAATCTCCATGATGGGTTCCCGCAGGAGTCGGGTCGTCGCGTAGCCCTGCTTAGCGGCCACGCTATCCTCCAAGCCTCGATAGGGAGCCATACGGCCATTGGCGAGATTCGTGTTATGTGGAATGGTCAGGTAGCTGCATCCGTCCTCCTCCTTGCACGCCGCATCGAGCCTTGACCAGAGCTGGCTATCGAAGGGTGCGTCTATATAGCTCACAGGCAAGTCGGGTACTTGATCATCACGAAATATCACGTTGCGGTGGTAATTGGAGACCATGGGTGTTCCCGTGTACTCGTAGCCCACAAAGCTCGTAAAACTGCAGGCTTCATTGGCCTCATTGGCCGCGTCTTGAATGTCCTGCCAAGGGGTTTTGGCAAACTCGAGGCACTGTTCGCCGTTTTCACCACAGATTTCGGCGATGCGCACTGGTGTCTCCGTGGTAATGACCGTCCCGAGCATGGTCATTCCAACCCGCTCGTCGCTGCGATAGTTACGGCAAAACTCGGTCTCATAAGCAGGCGACCCTTCAGTCCGGCAAAGTGCGCGTTCGCCAAGGAACTCTCCGTGGTCGGTGACGGCCAAGAAGTCGAGCGGCCGATCGATTTGAGCGGTGCCCTGCGGTGCTCCTTCGTCATCCAGGGGAAAGAAGGAAACGGGTTCTCCCTTGGCGTACCTGTTGGCATCAAAGGGCGTTGATCCGATGCTGTTGGCCGCAGCATCAAACGAATAACTCGTATGCACATGCAGGTCGCCGAACAATGCCATTCGGTTGGGGTCGTAGTCTGCGCAAACGGCTTGATCCGGACCCAGCGATTGCGGAGATGTGGATTCGGCCGAGTTTTCCCCGACCTTCGTCTCAGATTCCCCGGGACCGCTGCAAGCAGCGAGCTGCCATGTGCAAAAGATCAAAAGCAAACTAGGTCTCATGGTCACCTCCAATGCTTGTGGACAGAAGTTGCGGATCCGGTTGCCCCTGCTACTCACAGTCCAGTAATCGCCCATATTACGGCTTTTGCGTAGGGCCGTCCGAGTTGGAGTTCTCCACGAGAATTTGGGCAGGGACGAGGCATGGGGCTGATGAGAAATCTAACATTGCTGATTCTGCCGTGCTTGCTGACGGCCTGTTCAAGTCTGCGATCCTCACACAAGAACGAGAATTGCCACCTGCTTACCTATATCATTGCGGTCTTATATATTGAGTAGGCGAAACACCCGTATATCCCTATGCCGATCTACGAATATCAGTGTAGGAGCTGCGACCACCAATTCGAGACCATTCAGCGCATTAGCGAAGCGCCATTGACGAGTTGTCCGGAGTGTGGTGTTGACAGCTTGAGAAAACTCATTTCCCCGGTCGCCTTTCGCTTGAAAGGGGAGGGGTGGTACGAGACTGACTTCAAGAAGGGGGATGCTCGCAATGTGATCAAACCCGAATCCTCGGGTGATACGGACTCGGATTCGTCCTCCAAGAAGGACGACAAGGGTTCCACATCGAAATCCGAAAGTAGCTCCAAGAGCAATGGCGAAGGCTCGGCTTCAACGACCGCCTCAAAATCCGAGAGCAA
>CAZNYE010000505.1:0-4358 GCA_964577185.1 uncultured Pseudomonadales bacterium
CTTCTGGTCTCAAGTTCGACTTAGCCCATGGTCGAGGGCAACAAGAAAGAAGCAGCAAGCAGCAAGAAGGAAGATAATCGTGACAGAGTTCTGCGAAGTAGAGATTCGTGATCGGGTGATGGTCGTCACCATGAACAGACCGGAGCGGATGAACGCGCTGCACCCTCCGGCCAACATCGAATTGGGAGAAGTATTCGATGAATTCGATGACAGCCCCGATCTCTGGGTCGCCATCATTACAGGTGCCGGTGACCGGGCATTTTCTGCGGGCAACGACTTACGTTATCAGGTCGAAGGAGGTGAAAGGCTTCCCATGCCGCACGGATTCGGCGGGCTCACCTCTCGCTTTGATCTGCGCAAGCCAGTCATCGCGGCAGTCAACGGCGTTGCCATGGGCGGTGGATTCGAGGTCGCTCTCGCCTGTGATTTGATCATTGCTTCTGAAAACGCACTCTTTGCGCTTCCGGAACCGCGCGTGGGTCTTGCGGCAATTGCTGGTGGCCTGCAGCGCCTGCCGCGACAAATCGGCACCAAGCGCGCCTTGGGTATGATTCTCACCGGTCGCCATGTGCCCGCAAGGGAAGGCAAAGAGCTCGGATTCGTCAATGAAGTCGTGCCGCAAGCCGAACTCATGGACGCGGCATTGCGTTGGGCTGATGAGATATTGAAATGTGCGCCACTCTCAATTCGCGCGAGCAAAGAGGTCGTGTACGACAGCTTTGACTACCCGTCTTTACAGGAATCCATGCAAGCGACCTATGACGGCATTTTCAATATGCGTGATAGCGCCGATTTTGTCGAAGGACCCAAGGCCTTCGCGGAGAAGCGACCACCTCGTTGGACTGGCGCCTGACGGAACAGCTATTCGGCCGCCGACGATGCGCCTAAGCGTTCAATACGCCACCAATAGTCCGCCTCAATGAAATCGAGCTTGTCTTTGATGACTTGGCTTTCGACGCTCGCTTCATCGCGAATCACCAACCAATTGTCCTTATCTGATTGGTAGTGTGGCCAAGGGGGTAGGTGACCATCATTTGGATCGCCTGTGCGCGCGAAGTTGACCCAGTAGGCGCGCAGCAATTCCCCAAGCCGAGATGTCTCCGCGGCCACTTGCCCTTCGGTGGCCTCGCCTGAAACCCCGAACAGCACCATAGTCAGGAAGCCGTGCGGAGCTCCGACCCATTCCCCGCGCATAACTGGTGGAACGTGACCGAAGTAATAGAGGTAGCTCGGCGCGAGTTCGCTATGGAGACGTGCGATTAGGCGAGAACCAATGACATATCGCACATCGCCAAAGAGGCGCGTGGCCGCGATTGCTTCACCTAGTGCCAGATCGCTCTCGTAGAGCTCGCGGGCGCGCGCCGCCTGATCGCCCCAGGTATCGAGATAGGTCTCTGGATCGAATCCAGCACCTGTGATGGTGGTGCCTTCGAAACTGGTACCTCCCAGGATCATTGGAACCTGGTGCTGGACTCCCTCGTGAAAAGCTTGTGCAGGTTCGGGTGCAAGGGAAACGCCATCGACGATGGGCAACTGAAACTCCCTATAGGTGCCTTCCCATTCGTCTGCCGAAAGGCTCTTCAGCTCTTCGAGAGACGCATCCTTGGGTAGACCCGCGCGTAGCCCAAGCTCAGCACCGCGAGCCTTGGCTTCGGACACGCGCGGGAGCGGCCACGTGCCGTAACCGCTTTGTGCGATCGCGCCTGAAAAGAGTCTCTCTGAGAGCGGGGAGGTCATGAGCATTTGTACCGCCATGCCGCCGGCGGATACGCCGAAGATGGTCACCTGTTCCGGGTCGCCTCCGAAATTCGCAATGTTGCGTCGCACCCACTTGAGTGCATGCACCATGTCCAGCAATCCAAAATTGGCAACATCGGAGTCAATGGCTGTGTGGGCAAAGAAGCCCATCACCCCAAGCCGGTATTGAATTGAAACCAGCACAATGTCTTCGCGCACCATGGCCCGGGTGAAAGCCTCAGGCATTTGACTCGAACCGCCTCGAAATCCGCCGCCGTGGATCCATAGCATGACCGGACGCTCTCCCGACAGCTTCTTTGTCCAGACATTGAGGTACAGGCAGTCCTCATCGCCTCCAGTGGTGAACCCTGGAACATGCCCGCACTCGGGAGCATAGGCGTTGGTGTCCAGCGGTGCTTCCCAAGCCTCGGGCTCTTCCGGCGGCGACCAGCGCAGTTCACCCACTGGCGGAGCAGCGAAAGGAACACCGAGAAAGCTCAAGAGGCCATCGCTCGCGACGCCGCGAACCGGTCCGGATGAGGTCTCGGCGATTTCCGCTGCCAGATGACTGGCCAATGAGAACGCGATCAGGCAGACCAAGGCGGCGATTCGCATGGTGCTACCTCATGCGCTGAAACGCGGCGCGAACTTCGTCCACGAAACTAGCTGGTTGCTCGAAGGCGGCAAAGTGGCCGCCCTTGTCGAGTTCATTCCAGTAGACGATATTCTTGTAATTCGTCGCGGCCCATTCCTCAGTGATTCGGAAGACCTCCTTGGGAAAGATGCTGGCACCCATGGGAACCTCGACTTGCGTTCCACTGGCACCAAAGCTCTCCCAGTAGAGCTTCGCGGATGAGGCGCCTGCCGCCGGCAGCCAGTACATCATGACGTTGTCGAGCAATTCATCCCGCGTGAGGACATTCTCGGGATGTCCATCACAGTCCATCCAAGACCAGAACTTCTCAAGAATCCAAGCCGCCTGGCCCGCTGGAGAATCCACCAGTCCATAACCAAGCGTTTGTGGCCTTGTGCTTTGCTGCTTCGAGTAGCCCGAATCCCAGTCTTGGTAATGCTTCAAGCCCGCCAGGGCCTCGAGTTCCCGCGGGGAGGGTTCCTTGCTGAGGTCAAATTTCGAGAAATCAACAATCGGCATGTTGACATGAATGCCCATGCAGCCTTCTGGATCCCTAGCTCCAATGTGCGTGGTCACAATGGCACCCCAATCGCCTCCCTGCGCGAAGTAGCGATCATATCCAAGTTGCCGCATGAGCTTCCCCCACAGGTCGGCAATTCTCTCCACACCTGTGCCTGGCCGTGTAGGTTTATTAGAATACCCATAGCCGGGAAGAGAAGGGCAGACTAGGTGAAAGGCATCCGCCGCCTCACCGCCATGGGCTTCAGGATCTGTGAGCGGGCCGATGACCTTGAGGAACTCGACGATTGAACCTGGCCAACCGTGGGTCATGATCAGCGGTGCGGCGTCGGGTACCTTCGAGCGCACATGAACGAAATGAATGCCGAGATCATCCACGTCTGTAAGGAACTGATCGAAGGCGTTGATGCGCGTTTCGCGTTCGCGCCAGTTGTATTCTGTCCGCCAGTATTCGATGATCTCCGACACATAGGCAAGCGGTATGCCCTGCGACCAGTCGTCTGGTGTTTCAGCTTCGGGCAATCTGGTGCGCTCAAGGCGAGTTGCCAAGTCTTCCAGCTCGGCGTCCGAGGCGGCTATAGAAAAGGGTCTAATCGTCATGCTGTTTGCAGTGGGATGAGTCGGGGGCACATGTTAATGGAAATGTATAGTCACCCTTGGAAGATACCGCAACATTCTTGCGCATGCGATTGAAACGCTCCAGGTCGAATGACATCGGCAGTTGGCGAGCTTCTGGAAGATCAGGGCCGACTTCGAACCGAAATGCGTAGTCTGGCTCTGTACCCATGCGCAGGTCCGTGTAGATGATCTTGTCTCCTTCGCGGCGCACCGAGTAGAAACCCTTGGAGAACCACTGAAGGCGTGATATGTCAGCCTTGGCAGGCAGTCCTTTGAGGAGTTCCGGCTCAGTTTCAAAGGACTCGAACCGCATTTCGCCGCCGAGACTATAAACACCCTGCAAGTACGCGTCTGGCGTCATCACCACCAAGCGCCAATTGAACGTGCCAAAGGGTAGGGGCGTGCTGATGAACCGCTCGTATTCGATGCCACGTTCTGTCAGCGACTGCCGAGCGACCTGACCCACATGCAGCTTCAGCCCGATGCTCCAGGTGAGATACATAACAATGACAGCAATACCAATCAAATTGACCCGCTCCGCCCGAGTTTTTCCATAGCGGTGTCCAAGGCGCGCGCCGATGACACCTAGCAGGAGCGGTGCGGTCATCCAGGGATCGATGATGAACAGCGTTGACCAGGTCGTCGGCGGTATTGGAAGCGGCCATAGAATCTGTGTGCCATAGACAGTGAAGGCATCAAGCAAGGGATGCGTTATTAGCGCAAGGAAAACCAGCAGCCGCCATTCCTTGGCTGTGCCTCGATTGGTGACAGGTGTCTTCTGGAGAATCCAGGCTATAAGTGGAGCGAAGAGCGCCAATACAATGAGGGAATGGGTAACGCCCCTATGCCA
>CAZNYE010000506.1:0-6474 GCA_964577185.1 uncultured Pseudomonadales bacterium
CTGGGCTTCGCATCTTGCCAGCAATTTAGCCCGAGCGTGATGTCATGGCTTGGACTTCCGGCGACCTCGGCACCGCCATGCAAAAACACCATCACTGGAAACGCGCCCGTGCCGTCTGGAAGGATGAGGTCGACGGTGGCCTCGAACAGACATTATTGATTTAGCCACGCAAGCGGTGCGTTGCCGGGAAACAAGTGACGCAGAAACTCCTCCACCGGAACACACCAAGTGTGTCCGAAGCGGAGTCGTTGTTCTCCCCGATACAGCAGCACAGTTTCCGACTCTGGATAATCTTGATTGAAGGTCGTGAGCGCACGGACATCCCTTGATTCAACCCGTCGCGCATTCTTTATTTCCAACGCCTGTAGACCATGGTCGCCATAGACTATGAAGTCCACTTCGCTACCCGCCCTTGTGCGCCAGTAGTAGAGGTCGATCCTTTGCGACGAGTATTCCGCCCAGGCGCGCAGGTGCTGCGCAACAAGTCCTTCAAGGGCCTGACCGTGAATCTCTTGCGGACTGTCGAGTGGCCCTCTCGGTCTCAGGGAATTGAACACGCCTGTGTCGAACAAGTAGAGTTTTGGGTGCAGAGCCGTTTTGCGCTTGGCGCGCCTTTGAAACACCGGAAGCTGGAAAGCTAACAACAGGTCTTCAAGAATCGCGAGGTAGGATTCAACTGTTTTACGCTCCACCTGGCATTCACGAGCGACCGATGCGACGTTGAGCTGTCCGGCGTGGGTAAGGCTGACGGCTTCGAGAAAGCGCACGAATGCGCCAAGGTTTCTTGTCATCCCTTCAGCTTGAACTTCCTGCTCAAGATAAAGGCTTGCATAGGTGTTCAGCACGTCTTCTGGTGAGCTGCTGGCGTGCACGAGTGGCAGCATCCCGCTCTTGAGGCACTGGTTCAAATCGAATTCGGGCAGCTCCGACGCCATGAAGGGATGCAGCGTGCGGTTCGCGGCACGACCGCCGAGCAGATTCGCAGCGCCGCGGCGAAGTTTCCTCGCACTCGAACCTGTCATGACAAATTTGGGTGGCTGCGGGGACTCAAGAATGGAATGAACAACACTCAGCAGCTCCGGAATTCTTTGAATCTCATCGAGCACCACATGACTGACATTTGGAGATCCGGCAAGCAATGCAAATAGATGTTCGGGATGACCCTTGAGTTGTCTATGCAACTCAGGTTGTAGAAGGTCGAGATGCAGCGCTTCTGGAAGTAGAGCTCGCAGCCAAGTGGTTTTTCCCGTCCCGCGAGGGCCGAATACGAAGCAACTTCGCTCGACTTGATCGAAAAACCTGCTTATAAGTTCCATTTTGCGACTTAATATGGAATGTAGAATTCCATATTTAACGAATCAACTCAACGTGTCAAGCCGCGTGCGGTGTTCGTGGAGAACACATGATGATGGACCGTTCATGTGGGAACGAGGACAGCCCTCGGCTATGAATCCTGCAACAGGCTGCGCAAATCCTTCTTCGAGATCTTGTCGAGGGTTGAACGTGGGAATTCTTCCAAACAAATGATCTCTCCGGGTCGGTTGAAATCGGCAATTTGAGCTGCGCAGGCTTCTCGGACGGCATCGCACAAGAGATCCAAATCTTCTTCGTCCGACCGAGGGAAGGCGACCGGCACTTCTTCGAAAATGGGGTCCTGCTTGGCGATGTCGAAGTACTCGCGCACCTTGGGCTTCTTTGCTCCGAGGCTGCCGACACCATCGCATCGAAAGCGCGACCGGGCGCGACGGCAAGAGGTCAAAAGGGCATGACTTGGTAATTGCCGTCTATTATCAGCCGAACGAAAACATAGAGCCCAAGAAGCGGGGCGAGGATCCATGGCCCGTTGGGTGCAAGGACAACGATGGTCAGTTCACTCCGAGTGATGCTGAGGTGGCGCTTGGCGATGAAGACGCTTGCGATGTAGATTGAAGTCATGTAAACCCACTGCCAACAGAGCGCAAGTCCGATCACCCCTGTCACGACAGCGGGAAGGAACTCGATGGTCAGGGCCGCGTAGAGGATAAGTGTGGGCACGAGCGTTGCGAAGCCGTTGGCGATATCCACATTGAATCCGTAGCTCCGCCGGTCGGCGTAAGCGCTGTCATAGATGCTGTAGGTCGCCCACGCATCTGCCCAGACCGTCGGCGAAAGCACCTGGGTCACAGGAATCCGAGTGGTGAGGAACTCGAGGACGGGGATGCGGCCAGTCTCCCGCTGTCGGTCTTGCCAGTAACCGAGCCGCTTTTCGATGTGGTCTCTGCGCAGATAGAGACAGATTTCCCAATAGCAGATCAGAAGATTGATTGAGAAGAACAGGCTGAAGACGATGTAGAGCGCGCTGATGCGTCCGTAGGTGTCCATGCGCACACCGACCCCCGCCGCGAACATCAATCCAATGGCGATGAGGGCAACCCAGAACACACGGATTTTCATAACGGCACACTTTGTTGGTGGTGGGCACAATGCTGAGCAATGCTATAGGTCTTCGCGCGCTTCATCAACACTTCGACTTCTTCAAGGCTTGCGTACGCTCGGCAAGCTTGAAGCGGGTGTTCTGGAACTCCATGACCCGCTTAACTTGTCGCTCTCGCGCTCTTGACAAGGTCATAGGCGTTTTGAATTTCCGCGGCGCGCCGGGTCGCCACTTCCATCATTTCTTCTGGCAGGCCCCTAGCAACCAGCTTGTCGGGATGGTGTTGGTTCATGAGCTTGCGATAGGCGCGTTTGATCTGGTCGTCATCGTCCTGCGCAGACACCCCGAGTATGGCGTAGGACTGTTCAAGCTCCGATGTTTGTATCTGACCCGGGCTTGTCCCGGCGCCGTGCCACTCTCCTCGCCCGCTCGCACGGCGCGCGAAAGCACCCACCATGGCCTCGATCTGGTGAAACAACTGATCGGGTATGCCGAGGGAACGAGCGACCCGCACGAGGATCAGCCGCTCGGATTCGCTGAAATCCCCGTCGGCCCAGACTGCCGAGAACTGAATCTGTAGAAACATCACCTTGAGGTTGAGGCGTCGACCACAGGCTTCGTTAAAGGCCTGAATCGCGGCATCCAAATCGAAATCGGGCGATTTGCCTTGACGGAATAGGTTGCGCGCCTCGGCACGCCGTTCGGCGCTCAAGCGCATCTCGCGCATGACGTTTTCAGCCGCTTGAATTTCTGATTCGGAGACCCTGCCGTCGGCCTTGGCCAAATGCCCCATCACCGTGAAGGTGGTCTTGAAAAAGACCTCTTGGGTATGAGATTGAGCGCCCGCGCCACGTCTCCCCACAACCAGATCTCTCAAGAGATCGAACACATGGCCGACGAGAAAGCCGGCACCCGCCCAGATGATGCCTCCGTACAAGAGACCGGCGATGGTTCCCACGACCTTTCCGATCGAACTCATGGGGGAGATGCCGGTTGGCTACCGGCCGTTGATACTTTCGCTAGGGGCAATGCCTCAGTAGGCTTCGTGAAGCCACTCCATCAGTCCACTCTGATGCGCCAAGATAACCAGTTCAACGTCGCTGTCAATGGATAGTTTTTGAAATATCCGGTATCTATAGCTATTGATGGTCTTGGGACTTAGGTGAAGTTGCTTGGCGATGCCAGAGACCCGCTGGCCCTGAAGTATGAGCGTTGAGATCTGCAGCTCGCGCACCGAGAGGACTTCAAATGGTGACTCAAGTTCCGGAGACAGGCTCGAAAGGGCCATGGAATTTGCCACCTCGGGGCAGATATAGCTCTGCCCGGCCAACACCGTGCGGATGCCTGTGTCAAGCTCTCGTACACTCGAACGCTTGGTCAAGTATCCATCCGCCCCCGCCTGAAGCGCTCTCGACGGATAGGGCTCCACTGCCAAAGAGGTAAGCATGATGATCTTTACCGAAATATCAGTCTTTCTGATCCGTTTTACCGCTTCAATTCCACCTATACCCGGCATGGAAACTTCCATAAGGACGAGATCGGGTGGATTGCGACGCACCATGTCTACCGACATTTCGCCGGAATCGGCCTCGCCCGTAACCTTATAGCCGTGAAGCTGGTTAATCAATAACGCTGCAGATGATCTCCAAAGTGCTTGACTATCAACGATGTGGACGTGCACGCAACGATCGTGAATACGCTGTTCTCCCATAAGACGACCAAAAGAGCAGGCATAACCATAATGTAATACTTGCTTAACCAATGCGCAATAGTTTTCTTAATTATAGTTCAAAACGCGTCCGTGGTTTTAACGCAATTCCTTGCAAGCATTTGAAAGTCTTATCGAAAATTACCTATAAGTAAATGCGTATATTCAGGATTTTGGAACTACTCGCCCGCCCTCACACCGTTGGAATAACCGCTACGTCGCCCCTGATGGTGAGTTCAGCCATTCCCTGCGCCCACAACCGGGGGTTGTCCTATAGTGTCAAGGGGGGCGAGTAGCTACGTCTTTTTCGCCAATTCGAGTTCAATTGCTCGACGCGTAACAGCCTGCAATTTCGGCTCGAATGCACCCATGAGGCGCAAGAGTTCTTCTATTTCAATCGGTCCGTCTCCGCAGCCGGCGGCCATATTTGCCACCGGACAAAGCGCCGCATAGCTGAGTCCGAGCTGTCTCGCCAGCGCGGCTTCCGGCAATAGGGTCATGCCGACCAGATCGCATCCGTCCCTTGCCATGCGCTGAATCTCCGCAGCAGTCTCAAATCTCGGACCCTGAGTGACGCCGTAGCAGCCGAAAGACTTGAGACGCGGCGAATATCCGGCTTCTTCCACGGCCTGAATCAATAGGCTACGAAGACCATCATCAAAGGGTTCGCAAAAATCAAAATGTCCTGTATGCGCATCGTCCCGTTCATGAAAGCTGTGCTCTCGGCCGTGGGTGTAGTCAATAAGCTGATGGGGCACCACGAGATCTCCAGTGCCAATATCGGTGTTGATCGCACCCACACAACTGACGGCGAGAATCGAATCGGCACCCAACTCGCGCAACTTCCATAAATTGGCCCGGTAGTTCACTTGATGGGGTGCGAAGCGTCGAGGGCTTCCATGGCGAGGAACAAACACCACTTCGCATCCGCTGACGTTGCCAGTGGAGATTGGGCCCGATGACTCGCCATAGGGCGTGGTCACATCCGCCACACCTGTGCGGAGTTCTGGAAGCGCGACCAAGCCACTTCCACCGATGATTCCGAGAGCGCTCATTGCCTAGAATTGATGTGGCGATTCAGCCCCCTTGACACTATAGGACAACGCTCCCTTGTGTACGCACGGAATGGGTGAGCAGACCATTGAAGGGGACATAGCGGCTAGTTCCCATAGTGTCAAGGCGGGCGAGTAGTTATGAATTGGTTCAAGAAACCGGCAATCCTACCGCCCTTCTTCATTGAGAAGATGAATTGCGGAGAGATTTCGGCCGTACCCGGCAAAGTCCATTCCCCAGCCGAGCACGAATCCAGATTCGCATTCGAGCGCTGCGAAATCCGGCATGAATCGGGCATCGGTGCGCACCCGTCGAATCAATACCGAGGTGACGACCTCCCGAGCCCCGGCCGACTTCACGCCGCGCACCGCTTCCAATAGGCTGGCGCCGTGATCACATATGTCATCGATCAATAGAACCGTCCTGTCCCTGACACTCTCGCAAGGCCTCCGGTGCCACTCAATGTGTCCACCCCGCGCCGAATCTCGGTAGCGCGTCAAGTGTATGTAATCAAATTGCAGGGGGATATGCAGCCGTTGCATGATCGCCGCGGTGAAGATGAGTCCACCGTTCATCATGCACAGGAGCAAGGGCTCGCTCTTCGCCAGCCGGGCGGTCATTTTCGCCGCCAGTCGATCCACCGCTTCAGTAACCTGCCTTTCGCTATAGAGCAGCGAGGTCTTGCCATATACGCGCTCGCGCGCATTGATTTCCATCGCTATCGGTTCGCTTCTGGCGGCGGCTCCGGGTGCGTTGACTCAGCCACATGCAGCGTTCGTGTCGGGAAGGCCATTTCGGCGCCGTGACTTTCCACGATCTCAGCGACCTTCAAGAGCACATCCTCCTTGATGTCATGAAAGTCCGCCCAATCAGTGGTCTCGGTGAAGGTGTATATGAAGAAGTCCACCGATGACTCACCAAAACGATCCAGATTCACCATGAGAATGCGGTTGGTGTCGATCGCCGAGTGTTTACGCAGCATGTCCCGCACGTCCTCAAGAATTCGCGAGACCACTGGAATATCGTCGTAGCGAACACCGATGGTCTCGTAAATGCGCCTGTTCCGCATGCGCGAAGGATTCTCCAAGGTGATGCTTGTGAACTTGGAATTGGGGACGTACAAGGGTCGCTGGTCAAATGTCCGCACGAGCGTAACGCGCCAACCAATGTCTTCGACCGTGCCCTCGATCTCCGAATCAGGGGATCGAATCCAATCGCCAACCGAGAAGGGTCGATCAAAAAACACCACCGCCGCACCAAAGAAATTGGCCAAGAGATCCCTGGCCGCAAAGCCCACGAC
>CAZNYE010000507.1:0-7049 GCA_964577185.1 uncultured Pseudomonadales bacterium
TCACATGACCGTCGTAGGCATCCGTGACCGGGTTGTCTCCATTTCGATAGAAGAACCTATAGCGGCCGAAGGTATCCGCGAAATTGCTTTGCAGATAGAGACTCGAAGTCGCGGATAGGTCATATCCGGCATTGATGAAGAACAGCGTCGATTCGTTTTCCGGCCGACCCCAGGTCTGCGCAAAAGGCGCATCGTCGAACGGAGAGTCCAGTCCGACACCTGGTATGCCCGCATCTATCAGCGCCTGCGCATTGGGGCGCTGAACACCGCGAGACAGCGCCTCGTTGCTGACGTATTCAAAGCTTGCGTTGAGGAATCCTGGGCCGGCGATCGGAACACCGACATTTGCGGCGACCGTATAGGACTGTTCTCCCTCATAGAATTGTCCGTACTGTACGCGGACATCGCCACCCTCATCGTGGTCCTTCATCACGAAGTTAATGACGCCGGCGATGGCATCGGAACCATATTGTGCAGCAGCGCCGTCACGCAGGACTTCAACGCGCTTGATGGCGATGCTGGGCAGCATGCCAATATTGGGGCCCTGCGCACCCTTGCCCGCAGCCGGTACAAATTCAGCGATCAACGCGGCCCTGTGCCTACGTTTGCCACCTACCAGCACAAGCGTTTGATCCGGTGCGAGTCCCCGTAGCGAAGTGGGACGCACGTAGGTGTCGCCGTCACCGGAGGCCATGGAAGCATTGAACGAAGGGACATTGGCTCGAAGGTTGTCGGTCACATCGGCTCCATTACCAATGGCATTGAAGTCCTCCGCAGATATAACGTCGATCGGCGCTGTCGAGTCCGCCGCCGAACGTGCTGGATTGCGCGAACCTATGACCAATATTTCTTCAATGACTTCTTGCGCCTGCGACGCGGCGTCCTGCGCCGAGGTCTGAGGCGCGCCGATCACTGAGAATGACATGAGCAAAAGCAAGTAGGGAGAAGTAATCGGCGGCATATTGCGGTTGAGTTTCATTTCTCTTGGGCCTTCTTGGTTACGAAAATGGGTGGGATTGTCGCTGTGCGGCGATTCCGCTCTCCATATGACATGGATGACGACAAGAGTGTTGACACAGAGTGTTGATACAAGGATGCGCAGCAAGGTCTACAATCCCATTGGAGCCTATTATGGTGTGCAATTCTGGAAACGCAACCCCACAAGTTGGAAGACTTTCTGCTTGGCCAGTTCAGGCCCGAGCAGGCTCAGCGGCTGCGCGTATGCGTCAAATTCATCTGGGGCAACGCAGAGCGAGAGCAGTGTCAGATCGTCATTGAAGAGGGAGTGGCGCGGATATCCGCTGATGGCATGAGCGATTTGACATTGGTTTTCGCTTCAGCTCCGGTCCTGCAAGCGATCTTGCTCGGCCGACAGAGCGCCCTTGATTGCTTCCTCAGTGGAGAATTCCGTTCGGATGGCGGGCTCCCCTTGGTGTTTCCCATACTGCGGGCATTTGCTGGTGCAAACCCCGGTCTTCATTCGGGGCAGCCTTGACCAGTTCTTCTCATTATGGCTGCGAACTACGCCCTGAAGTGCTGGATAGGCCACAGATTCGGCGAAATCAATGCCGAATCGACACTCGGACGGTTTTAGGGAGGGAGTTCGCAGCCAAGATGGGAATCCCTCAACCTTGACCGCATCGCTTAACGAAGTCGTCAATAAGCCAGCGGGATATGGCCCATTTGGGTGGAACGCTCGGCAGGGAATCGAATCTGTACCAGTGAGCTTCCGCTATTTCATCATCCTGGCAACGCACATTACCCTGCAGGTATTCCGCCTGGAATCCAAGCATGAGGGAATTGGGGAAAGGCCAAGGTTGACTCCCCTTGTATCGTAGGTTGGTGACACTGAGACCCACCTCCTCCATGACCTCTCGATGCACCGTTTGTTCAATCGACTCCCCGGGCTCGACGAATCCGGCCAAGGTGCTGAAAAAGCCCGTGGGCCAGGCCGTGTTTCTCGCCAGCAACATCTCATCACCGCGCCAAACCAGCACAATGATGCTCGGGCTCAATCGTGGGTACGAGACTTGGCCGCATTGCGGACAGACCTTGGCTCGATCAGATTGATGCGGTTTGGTCTCGGTTCCGCATCGACCACAGTAGCGATGATTGCGATGCCATTCGAGCACTTGCAGCGCACGTCCAGCAAGATAGAAGACCTTTTGCTCCATTCTTCCCAAGAGTGACCGCAAGCCTTGCGCCGCATAGCCCGGAATGCCCTGTCCCTTGACTTCCACGGCAAAGCAGGGACGACCATTGAACTCGCCCAGATAGATGGTTTCACCTGAATCAAGCCATCCAACTTCATCATGCGTCAATGCGCCAGGAAGCACCGCGTCGGCAAGCGTGAGCAACCGGTCACCTTCAAAGGCGAAATACAGCGCCTCTGGATGTTCAATCTCGTCGGGCGGAAAGACGCGGGAAATAAACTCATCTGGAAACTCAAGCCACATGGCAGGGGCATAGGATACGAAGTCGCCGCATTGTAACCATGCCTCGCAATTGGGCGCAGATTGCGGGACAGCAGCACAGCGCCGCTTCAGCATCACTTCGCTTCGGATTCAGCCTTTTCGTTCAGCGTCATGCCGCGTTGGGCTACTCTCCAATGCGCAACTCACATGAGTGAAGCTGTAGAATGCCCCGTTTCCTTCTCGTCCCGTGAATCTTGGGGTGCGGCGCATCCCCGGGTCTCGGCATTCTTTACCGTTCCATAAGGCCAAGAAACCCCTTCATGACAGACATCGCTTTATCGAGAGCGTTCGCAAGCAACTTTCTCGGCTCCTCACCCAATTGGTACAAGTGGACGATCCTCGCCTTTCTTGTCGCCAATCCAATTTTCCTGCTCATCCTCGGGCCCTACGTTACCGGATGGATATTCGTCCTTGAGTTTATTTTCACACTGGCACTGGCGCTGAAATGCTATCCCTTACAGACAGGCGGGTTGATCGCGATTGAGGCTGTCATCCTCGGAATAACCACGCCCGGCCATGTCCTGGAAGAGCTCTCAAGGAACTTTGAAGTCATTCTGCTGCTGATTTTCATGGTCGCCGGCATCTATTTCATGAAGGAACTCTTGTTGATGACCTTTACGAAACTCTTTCTGGCAATTCGACAAAAGTGGTTGTTGTCCTTGCTTTTTACATTTGTCTCGGCGGTGCTGTCCGCGTTTCTCGACGCCTTGACGGTCATTGCGGTGATCATCGCCGTCGCTGGGGGCTTTTACGGCCTGTATCAGCATGTCGTGCACAGGGTCGAAGAAATAGACACAGACTACGAGTCCGCGGTGCCAGATGGCGAGGACCCAGTACTGGACCAGTTTCGCGCCTGCCTGCGCAGCCTGCTTATGCACGGTGCCGTGGGCACGGCCTTGGGGGGTGTCTGCACCATTGTTGGAGAGCCGCAAAACCTGCTCATCGCGAACCAGGTTGGTTGGAGCTTCATAGAGTTCTTTCTCGCCATGGCTCCGGTGACCATACCTGTGCTGGTGAGCGGACTGATCCTTACAGTCGTACTCGAAAAGACCAGATGGTTTGGCTATGGCACCGAGGTGCCCGCGCGCGTGCTCGAAATCTTGAGTGCGGCTGATGCTGAGCGGGTCGCGCGTCAATCGAATCTAGAGAAAGCGCGACTTTGGGTGCAAGCGGTGGCGGCGCTCTTTCTGGTGGTGGCACTCGCTTTCCACCTAGGGGCGGTGGGGCTCATTGGACTGACCATTATGGTCGTACAGACGGCGTTTAACGGCATTATTGAAGAGCATGCATTTGGCGTAGCGTTTCACGAAGCCCTTCCATTTGCGGCCTTGCTGTGTGTCTTCTTTGTGATTGTGTCCGTAATTCATGATCAGCACCTCTTCGATGCCGTGCTGACATGGGTATTTTCGCAGCCCGAAACCAGTCAAGCTTCCCTGTTTTTCCTTGCCAACGGGGTGCTATCCGCGATCAGTGACAATGTATTCGTGGCGACTGTATATATCAATCAGATCACGGACAGCTTCAACGCTGGAAACATGACTCGCGAACACTACGAACTCATCGCGGTGGCCATCAATACTGGCACGAACCTGCCATCTGTTGCCACGCCGAATGGGCAGGCAGCCTTTCTCTTCCTGCTCACCTCCTCGGTCGCACCCCTTGTCCGTCTAGGGTACGGGCGTATGATATTAATGGCGCTGCCCTACACTATTCTGCTCACGGCTGTCGGATATTGGGCAGTTGGGACACTCTGAGTCGGTGCCATAGGCTGCCGTCTGGGCACGCATTATCCAACTCTTTCAGAAAAGCCTCATGCGCCTTCAGTTCGTCGTCACTCGCACGGCGGACCACGAGCTTCTGGGTTCCTCGAGCATCGATTGGCTCTGCCACGGGGCGAGCTTCCAAGGGACTTTCATTGCTAGCGAAGTCACCAACAAATAAACCCATCTGGCCACCAGTCATGGCCAGGTAAAGCTGTGCGAGCAGATTCGCGTCTTTCAAGGCTCCGTGCAGGGTGCGATGCGAAGTATCAATTCCGTACCGCGCACAGAGGGCGTCGAGCGAATTCGAAGAACCAGGGTGCTTGCGTCTCGCTTCCCCAAGGGTGTCGAACACTCTACATATCTCTTTCATCGAGCCCGTTGAATAGTCTCCAAGCCGAGCCAACTCAGCGTCGAGGAATCCTATATCGAAATCCGCGTTGTGCGCGACGAGTTCCGCCCCACGCACAAAGTCAATGAACTCCTCAACGACCTCCGCGAATCTCGGACAATCGCGTAGCTGCTCGTCGCTGATGCCATGGACCTTGGTAGCGCCCGCGTCAATCGGCCGGTCGGGCTTAAGATAGCGGTGGAATTGCCTACCGGTTCTCTCCCGTCCAATCAGTTCGATCGCACCAATTTCAATGATGCGGTCACCGGAGTCGGCGTGTAAGCCTGTGGTTTCTGTGTCAAGAAATATTTGGCGCATGTCTCGCTCCGTTCTTGCCTTACGCCTCGCTGCCCCGGGAAGTCCGGCTCGTCACTCCGACCAAGGCGAGATCATCCGCCAGCGGCGGTCTCGCGCCCTTGTCAAGCAGGTCTGCGCCGGGGCGTTGTTTTCGAAGCTCGGTGAGTGTGGCTGTGACCCGAGTGCCGTATATGCGGCGCTGGCGCTCACAACAAAGCCCCTCTCGAGCGAAGGCGCGTCTTAGGAATCCGGCTGTGAATAGTCTCGCGCAATCAACCGCCAAGGGATCAATCAAGCGTGTGCGCGGTAGCTTGCCAAGCAGATACCGTATGCCTATTCCGCCCCAGGGATCAAGCTTGAACACCATCGCCCGGCCCCCTTCCCCCAAGACTCGTGAAATCTCGGCGATGCACGCGAGATGATCAGGCTCGGCTTCAAGGCCATGCTGAAGCACAAAGGCGTTCACAGCACCAGTCTTGTAGGGCATTGCTGAGAGACACCCGACTACCTGTGTATCACAAGCTGCCATGGCCTGAAGGCTTCCCAGCCTATGATTCACCCTGAGCGGTGCGCTCACCTGCGGGTAGCCGGGCTCAAATCGCTGAAGCATGGTCGCGCAGACCACCACCTCGCCCGCGAGTTCCCCGAGTAGACTCGCCAGCAGACAGTCTTCAGCGAGACGAAGCGATGCTCCGATCGAAGAATTGAACCAATTGCCTAAGTTCACCGGGGTATTGGCGCAATGGATGCTCGCTGAAAGGCGATGCGTATCAGGTAAGTGCGGCTCAGAATTGGAGCAAATCCGACTCTATGTCCGCCGCCTCGCGCAAATCGACGAGAAGCGCCCCCAAGTCGCGTTGACTCGCTCCCTGCACCATTTGATCACTCAGACTTTGCAGGTCCGACTGCGGCACCTCGGCGGTGTCTCCGTCCTCCACGCTGCTTACCACCAGAAGTGTGGACGCGCCTCCCTCCAGCGTGATCACATCCATTGAGCGCCCTCCTTGACTCGGTCGGGGGAGTTCAAATGCCGCTCGCAGGATTGACGAAGGCACACCTTCTGAATTTCGCTGCAGGCCGTCGTGTCTTTCCCATTGCTGTGATTCCAGCACGACCTTTGAAGGCCCCTCCCCTTCACGCATTCTCGCGAGTGCGCCGTCGGCTGCTTCACGCGCCAATTCCACGGCGCGATCATGTTGGATCTCTTGGCGCAAATCGTCGCGAACTTCCTCGAACGGAATCTGCGTCGCTGCGTGTACTTGCGCCGCGCGCACCACGTAGGCGGCATCCTCCCCAACTTCAATGAGCAGGCTGTTGAATCCTGAATCCATGACATCGGCAGCAAACAACGCCTCGCGTAGTACTGGCTCGGCGAACACCCCGTCGCCACTCACTCTCGACACTCCGGAAACCTCGCCGAGCGGCGCGTCAAACTCCTCGACGAGCGGCGCCAGAGAATTCTGCGCATCAAACGCCAAATCATCCGCCTGCAACTTAATCTCAGAGAACCGATCACGAGCGGCCGCACGACGGAGCTGCGATTCGATATCTGCGCGACGTTCTTCAAAGCTCGGGGGTTCTGTGTTGAGAATCTGATTCAATCTAATGAGATGCACCCCAAATTCGCTCACGATGGGTTCGGAAATTTCCCCGACTTCAAGATTCCAAAGCGCCTCTTCAAAGGGCTCGACATACACGCCGCGGCTCGTTGCACCGAGCGAACCGCCTTGACTTGCGGATCCAGGGTCATCTGAAAGATCTTCCGCGAACTCTTCAAAGGATTCACCCGCAAGCACACGATCACGCAAACCGATAAGTTCGGCGATTGCTTGCGCCTCACTTCTGAGCTCGCTGACTTCGAGAAGTATGTGCGAAGCGTCCCTTTGATCGGCAACTTCATACTCACCCACCTCGGCTTCGTATGCTTCTCGAAGCATGAACTCATCTGGTTCGAATTCCGCGAGCGCCGCCATATCTTCCAATCGGAACTCCACATACAGGGCATCAATGCGTGGCTCGGTCATGAATTCCGCCAATCGCAGCTCGTATGCCGTGGAAAGCGTTCCCTCGTCAATTTCCAGCTGATCGATAAAGAGCGAGGGAGCAAATTCCAACCACGCGATATCA
>CAZNYE010000508.1:0-3824 GCA_964577185.1 uncultured Pseudomonadales bacterium
CTCAGCGCCACATGCGCTATAGCCGTTCTGGATGGCGGACTGATTTCCCAAAATGCTGTCCCTCATCCCAGGACCAAAGCCTCCTTCATCGAGTTTCTCAGGCTTTCGGTCGAACCCAAGTGATAGAAATGGTCCAGCGTCTTGATGTCGCTGTCGGGAAAAGACCGGTACAGCCTGTCATTCTTCCCGTACTTGTTCTCGGCCCACATCGAATAGAGGAACTGGCATGGCAACTGTTTCAACCGTCTCTCCAGTTTTTCCGCTTCTTCATCGGTCCAGCCATTGAAGTAATCGGTGAATCGACCGGCGTAGGGCGGGTCGGCGTAGACAAAGTCATCCTGCGCAACCTGGTCCAGCGTGGCGCTCCAATCGGAACAGACGAACTTCCAATCCAGGCCTTTCATGGCGTTTGCCACCGAGTCTATCTGGTTGCAGATCCTGGAAATGTACGCTCTGCGAAATCGCTCCGGCTTTCGACAGAAGGGGGTATTGAATTGCCCCTTGCCGTTGAATCGCATCAGACCGTTGAAACATGCGCGGTTCAGAAACAGAAAATCCAGAGGGTCGTGATCCTCGTTGAATCTGGCCCTGACGCGGTAGTAGTGTTCTTCTCCCGCCTCGAACAGGCGACATCCCTCGCGCTCCAGATGCCTGCGCGCGGAATGCCCGGAAATCAGGCCACTCTGGATCGACTGGTAGAAGCGGATAATGTGACAGTTGGTGTCGCCCGCCAGCGCGCGCTTCGGTTCGACATTGAACAGGACCGCTCCCGAACCGACGAATGGCTCCACCCAACGCCCATTGCCATCCCAAGCGATATTGTCGCGTATGAAGAGAACCAGCCTGGTCTTTATGCCCTGCATTTTCAGGGGCGGCACTATATTCATGGGACCACGCTCGAACCCGGCGTCACGCGATGGGTTGAGTCATGCCGCGCCGTCATGCGAACAGGGGCTCGGAGGTAATTGCCAGTTCCGGCATGCGCTTGTGATGACTGTTCTTCATGGACAGGCGCACGGCGCTGAAGTCGTGCTGTCGCACCAGCGAAACGACCTCCCGCGCCGCATCGCAAGTCATCAGAAAATTGGCGCCGTATTCCGCCAGCATTGCGAACAACCTGGCGTGATCCATGCTGGAATGCTCATACAGGCATGTCCCGGCGCGCTTGCCGCCCGTGGCGGTATACGGCGGATCCAGAAATACCGCGGCTTTTCTCCCCCACCCTCGCAGCAAGACTGGCAACAGCTTCATGCCGTCCCCCTCCACGAAAGCGATCCTGTCCGAGTGCTCCTGAATGGCGGCGAGCCGAGCAGCCAAGGTCTCTGGATACCAACGAGACAGTACGCCCTTCCCATTCTCCCCATCGCGGCAGAACGATGCGCCACGCGCAAGAATGCCGCCGCGCCGAGTGCGGTTCAGAACCAGCGTGCGGAATCCATGTTCAGCCACCGTGGTGGGCGGCACTCGCTCGAGCTGCCGCAAGCGCTCGATGGTCGGCTCGTATTGGCATATCCACTCCCGCAGCGTCCCTCCGCTTTCCAGCGCGGAGTGCCAGAATGCGGCCACGTCGCGGTCGATTTCGACCATTACGCAAGCCGAGACCAGGTTTTCCATGACCGCGGTGAGAGATGCGATCGCCCCTCCAGCGAAGGGCTCTATGAAAATGTCCGGCTTTGTCTGTCGCAGCCACTCACGAATGTGGGGAACCAGCCATGTCTTCCCGCCGGGATAGCGCAGGGGGCTTCTTTGCGGAACCGTCGCGACATTGACTACCGGTACCCGAGAGGCAGGAAAAGCTCCCGCGGTTGCGCTCACGAGCGCGCTCCCGATTCCAGCCCGTTCATCGGTCAGAAATTCATCCAGGCCGATTCTTGCCGGGGCGCCCGAACGGAGTGGCAGACGCGCTCGGGCGCATCCTCGCGCCGCCAGTCGGCATAGAGCCGGTCGTAAAGCTCGCTCCGGTAGCCCGACAGAACGGCCCGGCCCCTGATCTGGCGCAGAATCCCAGCGAGCTCGATGTGCTCGTCGTCCGTCATCTCGAAACCATAGGCCGCCGCATCGCCCCGCGCGGAGTGGACATAAGGCGGGTCGAGATAGAACACCGTGTCGTCCGTGTCGTACCGCTGAATGACCTCGACCGCCGGCGCGTTCTCGATCTGCACCCGTTGCAGGCGCTGCGCGATCTCCGCCAAGCCTTCGACCGAACCGAGCCACCGGGAGACCGCCCCGGCCATGCCCGCCCGCGATGTCAAGACACAATGCGCCCACCGCCCTTCGCTGCTGGTCTGCGCGAGGCCGGTTCGGGTCTGCCGGGCGCGGATATAAAACCGGCGGGCGCGCTCCAGGCGCGACAGGTCTTCGGCGGGCTCGCAGGCACGGGCGAGCTCTTCACGGGAGAAGGGTGTCAGGCCGATGGCCTTGATCAGTTCCGCGCTGTCATTGCGCAGGGTCGCGAAGAAGTTGACCAATTCGGAGTCGATGTCGTTGTAGGTCTCCACGGGATAGGGGCCGACATTCATCAGCACCGCCGCCGAGCCGCCGTAGACATCGCAGAAATGCGTCGGGTCGTCCGGGATCAGCGGATGCAGGAAATTCAGGTGGGAGAACTTGCCGCCGTACCACCCGAAGGCGATCAGGCGCCTTGACCTGCGAGTGGCGATTCGGCGGCCGGTCCCGGTGGCGTTGACTTGCGGAGCCTTAGACATTTCCCCATACCTCGTTCATGTCAACTCCCGCATTGCACCGTAAACGAGCACGATGCCAAATGCCATCACCGACAACCACAAGAATATGTCCAGGATGGCATCAGACCAATAGAAAATGCTCGGCTGAGAGAACGGGTGAACGATCTCAACTTCATGCGGGGCTTCACTGAGATTTTCGCTCATGGCCTGTCTCCGAGTCGTGCAAGTTTGGCGCGAAGCGCATCCTCGAATTCCTGCCGTCTCACCGTTTCCGCAGAAAGCAGCTTGTTGCTTGACTCTTCTAGCGACAAGACTTCCCAATGATGTTCGACAAGCCGGTAATCATCAGTGATGCGTGGCACAAGCCAGACAATATCACCGTCATTCAAGTCTTGTGTTGGTGATCTGGCAGGGCCACCAATAGCCTCGAAGAACGGAAGGTCTACGGCGACAGCCAGCTTGGTTCCCCACCGCCGCAGGGTTGGCCCCTTGACCTGAAGTTGCGGCATAAGGCGTTTTGCACTAGATGAACGCCAATCCGGGCGGCGCAATGCCGCAGGTTCCGGTGGTTCGATATCTGTGCTGTGCAGCAGCAACTCAAAGTCTGCCCGCATCCCCTCCCCTGAGAAGTAGACAGCTTGCACTTCCAGGCCGAGCCATGAACTCGCGTCACCGTCCTTCGCGACAACTAGGTCAATACGTCCCGCAGGACGACCTGTGGACGGTGACCGCATGAACGGTACCTCGCGAGCCAGATAAACATCGGGGAATCCAACAATTCGCGCAAGCCATTTGGGCAGCAAGTCCCTGTGGCTGAAGCGATGAGGGCAGGTGATGACAGGCAAGTCATCCGCCGCCCGAATGGAGCATACGCCGCCTCGCTTGCTACAAACCGGCGTACCGCGCTGGAATGGACAGGGGGGCTTGGGTGCTTGCCGGAGTGCTGCGCGGGCTAACGCACGCCTATGTGGCGCAGACAGACGCGTGAAGGGCAGTCCGAACCACTCCGCTATCGAATACCGCGCCGTCATGCGAACAAGGGCTCGGAAGTAATTGCCAGTTCCGGCAAGCGATTGTGATGACTGTTTTTCATGGACAGGCGCACGGCGCTGAAGTCGTGCTGTCGCACCAGCGAAACGA
>CAZNYE010000509.1:0-4806 GCA_964577185.1 uncultured Pseudomonadales bacterium
ACCCCTGGCTATTACAACCGCGAAGGGTCATTGGGGGACAATGAGGGTGGGCTGTTCTCCAACTATTCCCCCGGCATCAACGCCTTCAATCGACTCCTCAAGGAATGGCGCGAGGCAGGCGACTTCAAAGGCATGGAACTGCGCTAACTCGGCTCAAGATCTTCCAGCCACCAAGGCTCAGGAGCGGAAGGAGAAAGATCATCACGCGCAACATGAGGCGGAGCAAGCTCTAGTCCGCCTCGCCCCTCAGCGACGATTATTTCCGACGCGGAATATTCTCCTGGCCATGAAAATAGGCCAGATGGTATTCGTGCTTGCTATTGGCCACCAAAAGCTGCACTTTGAGACTTTCCACCCCCTCTGTCGATAGCAACTCGTTGTCACAAAGATTGCCAAGCGACCGCATACCCTTGGTCATCGCCGCAGCGAGAATGTTGTGCTCGCCAGTCACTTCTCCAACAAAGACTACTGCTTCGTGCTCGATCAATTTTTGCAAGACCTGCTGCGTTCGATGCGTATTGCAGCGAATTCGAAACAAGGCAAAAGTGCTGGACCCCAAGGCAATTGGGTCGCAGACCACCTGAAACTGCATCTCTCCCGATTGTAGGAGTTTCTTTAACCTTTGCCGAATTGCGCTCTCAGAGAGGCCCAATTGGCGCGCAATCTCGCGATTGCTTTGTCGGCCATCGCAAAAGAGTGCGTGAATGATCTCGTCGTTTGTCGATCCAGCCCGGCGACGAGACAGCGGTGTGCGTACCGTGAGATCGCCCACATCTGAGTCGTATCTACTAATGCGGAAGCAGGGCACTGATTCTATGGAATGCACCCCTCGTATGCGACCAATCTCACACGCCAATCTGTGCGCTTGTTCCAAGCTCTTTGCGCGAACACTCGCAAAGATATCTGGATTGCCGATGCCTTGAGAAATACTCAGAACTTCTTCGTACGCGGCAATCTCTTTACTCACTGATTGAACCGTTCGCCCAGAAGTATCTACAAACAGAAAACAGAGCGTCGAAAAGCCCTCAGAAAAGATATGTCTCTGCGCAACCACCCTCATGATGCCGTTATCAGCCATGCTCTTGAGTCGCTGTGCAACTGTCGTTTCCGACAGGTCAAGACGAACAGCTATCTCCTTGTTGGTGATCCTCGGGTTTGTCCTCAGAATCTCGATGATCCCAAGGTCGGTTGCATTGGGCTTTTTTTGCATTTGGCGGGTTTCTAGGTACTGCGAATCAAACGCCGCGAAACGGTGAAAACGTCACGAAAAAACTAAAGTCCTTACGTACATTACCAGTTTGCGTCATGACAACAGTTCTAATCATACGCTAAATTGCATAGCCTGACCATGTAGCGCACCGCAGACGAGCAATTCTCATTGTGGCCGCGAACTCGCCCGCACGACCGTCTAAGGGTCGAATCAGTGGGGTATGCAGCGCCTCACACGGGAGCTCGCAGCCACAACGACAACTGCTGGCCGCAGGCAACGCAACTCGGCAAGACCATACGAGGCGCAACGGTGTGAGGCGCAACCTATGGTGGTGGCTGCATTCGCTACCTATCCTAGCCGAAAGGAGGTAGCTCGCTCGATGAACGGTCGCGGTTGCAACCACACCCAAAACACCAGGATTCCCATGGATGCGAGCCGGGGCACAACCAAGACAATTCTTCGACGAGCGGGTGCGCCCTAACCTGGAGCATGCATGCGCGTGAACATTGGTCGATCACGCATGGAGAGTTCGGTGTTGAGGGAATAATTGTCGCGATTGAAGCGAGTGATCCCACGGTATGAATTGATGCGCTGATCAATCAGAAAGCGAGCCATGCTGCCGCGCGCGCGCTTGGCGTTGAAGCTCACAACCCTGTATCCGCCATGGCGCCACTCCCGGAATTTCGGATGCACGACGCGTGCGTCCAATTGAGAAAAATCAACGGCTGCTGAGTATTCATCCGATGCCAGATTCACGACGATTTGACCCTGCTTGCCGCCAAGGTCTGCATTGATTGCTGCGGTAATCTGATTTCCCCAGAAACTGTAGAGATTGCCTTGCTCAATTGAATCGAGTGAGAGGCCCATTTCAAGCCGATAGGGCTCGATCAAATCGAGAGGTCGAAGGAGGCCATAGAGGCCGGAGAGTATGCGCACATGGGTATGCACATAGGCGAGGCTCCTAGCATCAAGACTTTTCGCATCGAAAGCCCGATACACATCGCCCATAAACGCAAGAATGGCTTGCTTGCCATTTCTCCTCGTCGTCCGCCCCGTCCAAGCTTCAAATCTGTCAAAATTTAGCTCTGCCGCCTCGGCGCTGATGCCCATCAGCTCTTGCAACTCGCTCGCCGATTTGCCCCGCATGTGTGCGACCAGGCTCGCGGACGCGTCCAAGAACTGTGGTTGTGTTGCGCGGCTGACCTTCGACCCGGTCCTAAAGTCAAGAAGCTTGGCTGGTGACAAGAGAATTAGCATCGGGCGTTCATCAAGCGAAACAAACGCACAGTCTAATGCACTTGAGGGAAACAGGCGCCTCGACTTCTCCTTACATTTTTTCTCCTATGCGGGATGTCGATCTACTTTTGATTCGACTCAACAACATGGGCTTGTCGCAGGCTCCGCTTGAGAATCTTACCGCTCCCAGTCTTGGGAATTTCATCCACAAATGCCACTGATCTCGGCACCTTGTATCCTGCCAATCTCTGCCGGGCAAACGATTCAAGCGACCTTACGTTCAGCTCGCTGTTCCTCCGCTTGACCACGCAGGCGTGCACCGACTCTCCCCACTCTTCGCTTGGGATGCCGAACACCGCCACTTCGACGACTTCTTCATGGTCTTCAAGGGCATGCTCGATTTCCGCCGGATAGATGTTCATGCCTCCTGAGATGATCATGTCCTTCTTGCGATCACAAATATAGTAGAAGCCGTCTTCGTCAAAGTAGGCGATGTCTCCCACCGTATGCCAGCCATCACGCTGGTCTTCGAGATATTTGTCGCGCGCCTTGTGGTAGGTCTCGAATACGCTCGATGAGCGCACAAAGACTTCCCCAGGTACGTTTGGCGAGTCTACGATTTCGCCATCTTCGCCGTAGAGCCGGATCTCCACGCCGGGCGCGGGTTGTCCGCAGGATCCAGGTTTTGAACGCTGGTGTTCTGGACGCATGATGATGTTGACGCCCAGCTCGGTGGATCCGTACACCTCAAACAAAGATTCTTCCGGAAACCTCCGCAAATAGGCAAGCTTCAACGCATAGGACCAGGGTGCGGCGTTGGCGATCATGATGCGCATGCTGGTCCGGTCGTATCTGCCAAGCACCTCGTCTGAAAGCTGACAAATCCGGCGTATCGGCGTTGGCGCAGAAAAAGTGGAAGTCACTCGATACTTGTCAACCAAGCAAAGCCAATCGATCTCGTCGAAAACTCGCTGCAACACCGCCGTATTACCAAGCAAAGTCGCCATCCCCAGAAAGCCACCCGGCCCAGAATGATAGAGAGGGCCGGTAGTCAAATAGACATCATCCGGTCTGTAGCCAATGTGATTGAGCAAGGACGTGACCTGGTCCGGGTCACCCGGGCTGCGCCGCACAGCGCCCTTCGGCTTGCCGGTCGTGCCGGAGGTGTAAATCATGGAACCACTAGAAGATTCCTCCATCAGATCGAGCGGCGTGTCGGACGCTTGGCGCATGAGCCCCTCGACTCTGATCATCCCGTCCCCCGGCGGTCCGGCGAAGACGAGCACATGCTCTACGCCGGGTATCTGTTCCCGAATTGATTCGAAAAGGGACACAAACTCCGCGTCAATGACCGCAATGCACGCATCGCAATCATCCACAACAAATGCCGCCTCGACGTGAGTCAGGCGATAGTTGAGAGGAACGGACACTGCGCCCACCTTACGCGCCGCATGTCCACAAGCCACGACCATCATGGAATTCTTGCCGCACCAAAGTATGCGCTGACCGGGACGCACACCAAGGTCTCGAAATACGTGTGCCAAGCGATTGGCATTTGCTTCGAGGTCGGCGAAGGACCAGGACTCCACATCCTCTCCTTCGCGGTCTTCAATCAGGGCAGGTTTGTCGCCAAACTGCTTGCTCAGCGAGGTCAAGATGTCCACAAGTACTCCTTCTTCCCCCTTCTACAGCGAATTCATACTCAAAACACCATCGGCCCTTTCGGCGAGCGATTCGCTGTGCGTCGCGACAATCAGGCTCGAACCGGATTTCTGCACCGCTCCCCATAATAAATCCGCCACCATTTTCGAGTTTTTTGCATCAAGGTTGCCCGTCGGCTCGTCGGCGAGCACCAAGCACGGTGAGTGAATCAGGGCTCGCAACACCGCCACCCGCTGTTGCTCGCCGCCGGAAAGTTGATCTGGAAAGGCGTTCAGTCTGTCACCGAGCCCCACCGCGTCAAGCCCCTCGTCCACCTGCGTAAGGTCGGTGGGCAGCCCCTTGAGTTCGAGTGGCAGCAAACAGTTCTCTCTCAGGCTAAGCGTCGGGATGAGATTAAAGAACTGGAAGACAATCCCCATGTTCGTTCGTCGCATCGCCGTGCGAGTAGCCTCATCGGCACTCGCCATATCCAGGATCTCTCCGCTCCTCATAAGCAGCACTTTTCCGGTGTGTGGTCGCCTGAGGCCGGCAATGAGATTCAGAAGTGTCGTTTTTCCAGAGCCGCTTTCCCCAAACAGGGCAAGGCTCCGACCCGCGTCAAGTTCAAAGGTCAAGTCACTGAATAGCCATTGGGCAAGCTCGGCGCGCTCGAAGCTCACCGCAAGATTCTCAACTCGAAGCTTCATGCTCCAATGGGT
>CAZNYE010000510.1:0-3727 GCA_964577185.1 uncultured Pseudomonadales bacterium
CGGGCCCATCGTCATGTACCCGAATGACTTGAGCCTCTTTCGCATCGGATTCCACCAATATCTGCCGCTTGGAAAGGCGGAAGGCATTCTCAAGAAGGCTTCCAAAAAGCTCCATGAGATCCGATTCTGCCATTTGAATCATCAAATCAGGTGAAAGTAGGCAATGGCGGTCCTTACCCGGATAGAGCCGGTCCATCACAGAAAAGAGACGCTCGACAACCGGCGCAACACGGCAACGCGATTTGAGAACAGGTGCCACCCGCACACGACCCAAGCGATCATCAATGAGCTGTCGCATTTGCACGAGTGCCGACAGCATGGCCTGATTGGATTGAAGGCCCGATGTCTCGAGTTCCGCAGAGATAACGCTCAGGGGCGTTTTCAGACCGTGCGCGAGGTCATCCACGGCGCTCTTGTAACGACGCTGCAATTCACGTTCGTGGCCTATGTAGGCATCCAATCGTTTCGCCAATCCCAACAGCTCCGGCGGATAATTCTCACCCAATCGCTCCCTTCTGCCGTCTTCGATTGCACCAATGGCTTCAGACATCCTGCGAATCGGCGCAAGTCCGCGAACGAGAAACAGAAACTGTATGACGACAAATAACAATGCAGACAGCCCAAGACCAGCCACAAGCGTGTCTCGGAATGCCGCTTCACGCAAACGAAACGGCTCTGCGTCAGTCTGCAGGTGTAGGCTGTAACCACGGTCAATTTCGCCTTCCCAGATGAATCCGTAAGTGAGGTCGAATCTCGTGCCCCAGTCCTCAAAAATAAACGCGCCGGGTGTCGCCGGCGGCCCTAGTTGCTGTTCGTCGAATGCCAAGCTGACGGCGGATGGCGAGCGCCACACGACCTCTCCGCTCTCGTCCAAGAGCCGAGCATAAAGCCCGGACCTAGGCGAGACGAGCCGAGGCTCGGGGAGATTGTCTGGAAACGAGATTCCTGACTGCGTGGACAAGGCGGATCCAAGCAGTCCATAGACGAGCAGGCGCGTCTCCGCATCCGCCGAAGCGCGGATGTTGGCATTGAAGGCCTGCGTCAACACGAGGCCGGAAAGTGTGAGAAACGCGCCAAGCACGGCCAAACTGGTGAGTGCCAGCCTGGTCTGCAACCTCATGACTGACCGGCCCGCATCCGATATCCCTGCCCACGCAAGGTTTCGATGAGAGAGCGTTCTTGGGTTGAATCGAGCTTCCTTCTCAAGCGGGCGATGAGCACCTCGAGGACGTTACTGTCTGGCTCAAGATCGTCCCTGTACAGTTGATCCATGAGTTCAGACTTGGAGACAACACGTCGTGCATTCAACATAAGGTAAGCGAGAATCCGGTATTCGAACGCGGTCACAGAGACCGGCTCCCCGTCACACAGCACCTGGTGTCGCGCAAGGTCAATAGCTACCTGACCACAACGGATCATCGAAGAATCAAAGCCCCCGCTGCGTCGAATGATGGCTCGTAGCCGGGCGACCACTTCTTCGACGCGAAAAGGTTTGGTGACATAGTCGTCCGCTCCAGATTCTATGCCTTCGACCTTGTCCTGCCAGCGGTCACGCGCCGTGAGCACGAGCACAGGGCAGGAATTACCCGACTCGCGCAATGTACGGATCAGGCTGAGACCATCGAGTTTCGGCAGTCCTAAATCAATGATCGCGGCGACATGCGGATATTCGGTTGCACACCAAAGCCCCTCCGCACCATCCGCCATGGCATCCACGACATAGCCTTCATCTTGCAGCGCCGTCGCCAATCCCTGTCGTAGGTTGTCATCATCTTCCACGAGAAGAATGCGCATAGAACCCTCACCAACCAGGCCCCCAATTTAAAGATTCAAGTGGTTGCGGTCTTGGCCGCCGTTTAAGGCTCATCCACATGCGCACGCACAACGCGCCCATCAGGCGATACCTGCAGGGTGCGAAGACGGCCCCCGTCAAGGAGTAGTCTCACCACGAAACCATCTTCGGTTTCGGTGGCGCGCACCACGCGCCCTTCATAGCTACGGCGAATCTGCAACACGACTTCGTCAAGCGAGAGCTTCGCATCTTCTTCAACCTGTAGATTGAACGCGGCGTCAGGGAGCAGCTTCGCACGTTGATTCTTTGCTTCGCCCGGCATCCACCAAGGACGGTGCTCAAGAAGGGCATCCTCCAATACTTCCTGCGCTTCTTGTATCTCAGCTTCCTGTTTCTCTTCCTGCTGCTCCTGCGCCGAGACGCTAGTACCGAGAAGCGACAGCAGCAGCACACCTAATGGCAGCGAGTTTTGTGCGTTTGCCCCTTTCATATTGCGCCTTGTGGCTCCAAGTCCCGCTATTGTACGACCGAGACTCCGAAAGTGCTGAGGCGCAGTGGAGCTCCCCCTGCGCACGGTCAGCCTGAAGGGATCAAGGCGACTTCCATGGTGGCTCCGGGTCTTGACGAAGAAAAGGAGGTAAATTCTCTGCCGGCGAGTTCATAGGTGACTTCATAGCCAACGACTTCGCGTCGAGTTTCCCAATCTTCAACCCAATGACACACCTCCACTCGCGATGGATAGCGATGTGATTGGGAGATTCGATGCTCCTGTATTTCGTCGGCAACAGTGTGACCAAGCATGCCTCCGACAATAGTACCTAGCCATTCTTCCTGACCACCATCGCCTAGGTGTCGGCCAAGCGCACCGCCTGCGATGGCACCAAGTATGTTCACAGTCTTGGAGGGCTTTCGCGACATCCTCGCCGACACCCGCTCCATTCGGCATTCTTTGATTGGTCGATTCACTCGGACCGTCTCATACACCGGTTCCGAGTGAATCACCTGCACGCGAATGGTCGCTTCATGACTACCGTGCGAAGCGCCGGCGAGAGCGGGATAGAACAACAAAAGCGCACACGAAAGCACACGCAGCATAGTGATAGAAATCGACATGACCTGCCTCCTGTTGAGTGAACGAGTCGATGTCGTAGAAAATTACCGCGGCGTGCGTGAACCAGAACTGAACAGGGCTGTCCGAGTGCAACGAGCGTTGGTCAAGATTCTCTTGGTTCGTACCTATTCGCCACCTTGACACTATAGGAACAAGCCGCTACGTCAGCCCTGATGGTGTGCTCACCGATTTCGTGCGTCCACAACAGGGGCGTTGTCCCATAGTGTCGAGGGGGGCGAGTAGTTACTTTGGTTCGATGATTCTCCTAGCGGCTTAGGCTCGAGGTTCTGCCGCTTCCTTGAGCGCTTCGCCAATAATCCGCAAGTCCGTGCCATCCTCACGCAGACCTTCAAGCCACCTCAGCGTATATTCTCGTTCTTTCTCGTAACTATGAAAGATGCCGTAGGCGTTGGGTGTCTGCGCGTCTCCTGGATAGGCGCCGCGAGGGTCGGAAAAGAGATCTACGCCGGCCACAGTGATATGGCTCGGCTTGAGCGCACGTGCCACCGACAGCATCACCGCGCCATTAGTCGGCGCGAAGGCTCCGAAGCCATCGAGGGCCAAGGCTTCCCAATCGCCGAGCACATTCAACTCCTCTGCGATAAGAAGCCGACGCACACCCCTCAAGTGCAAGCAGGCGAGGCGAATACGCTCCGCCCTTTGCCTGTCCTGAACACAGAAGTGGCTCGAAGCACCCACCAATCGAATAGGCTTCGAGCCAGCTGTAAACACAACATGCGGCCGCGTGAACAGACCTCGTTGGAGCCAGCGGTGGTTCACCCGAAACACCGCGTCAAATTCGTTTGCTTTGAGTCCCCTTACTT
>CAZNYE010000511.1:0-1636 GCA_964577185.1 uncultured Pseudomonadales bacterium
TGATTGAGACGATTCCAGATGCGGTGTCGCCGAGTTCCGGTAGCTCGACTTCGCTTGTCTCTTGGGCGACCGACAATGGCACGGTTAGGCAGGACAGGCATAGCGCCCAAGCCGACGGGATCCACGAACTGCGCGGGAAAAGTCGCATTGATGCGTCAAGTTTTAGAGAGAATCATGGTAATTACTCGCCCCCCCTTGACACTATAGGACACCGCCCGATTGCGGACACAGAGATTGGGTGTGCAGATCATCAGAGGTGACATAGCGACTAGTTCCTATAATGTCAAGGGAGGGGGGCGAGTAGTTACGAGTCATGATAATACGCCCCCCGACCGCTCCATTGTCGATCTGAAACAAGGACACTCTATCCGGCAACGTGCCGTGAGATACTTACATTGTCGCGTAATCATCATGTGTCTTGACCCAAGCCGATATTCATCTCGACGTGAGGGGCCTCAATTGCCCCATGCCGCTTCTCAAGGCGAAGAGAACCCTCAATGGCATGGATGTGGGGCAGAGGCTGTTTGTGCTCGCGACCGACCCAGGCTCTGTGAGAGACTTCGAATTGTTTTCGTCGCAAAGTGGTCATGCCTTACTTGAATCTAGCCAGAGCGAAGGCACCTACTCGTACCTTCTTGAGAAGAAGTGATGCTGCCGCGTGTCCAAGACCATACGCGCCGGGTATGTTGGTCCCCTGCAAGATGCCACACGCCGGCCGGGGTTGAGCGTCCATGAGCGGACAGTTCAACGGCAGCATAGTGGCCTTGATCACGCCTATGTTGGCGGATGGGTCGGTCGACTGGGCGGCGCTTGATGCGCTCATCGAATGGCACGTAGCTTCCGGCACCCACGGAATAGTTTCGGTCGGCACCACTGGAGAATCCGCAACGCTTGATGTGAATGAGCATCTCGAGGTCATTCGGCGCAGCGTGGAGGTTGTGGCAGGGAGGATTCCAGTCATCGCGGGAACAGGTGCGAACGCCACCAGCGAAGCAATACACCTCTCACAAGCGGCGGAGCGCATAGGTGCCGATGCCTGTCTTCTTGTCACGCCCTACTACAACAAACCGACGCAGGCAGGACTCATCGCCCACTACTCGGCGATTGCCAAAGAGGTCTCCATTCCGCAGATTCTGTATAACGTACCGGGTCGCACCGCCTGCGACCTGCTGCCGGCGACAGTAGCACAACTTGCCAAGAATCCCTTGATCGTTGCCATCAAGGAAGCGAGCGGTGAGGCCGCGCGCGTCGCGGACATTCGCTCCCGCTGCGGGGATGACTGTTATGTGCTGTCCGGCGAGGACGGTCTCACCTTCGAGATGATGGAACTCGGTGCGGTGGGGGTTATTTCGGTCACCGCAAACGTGGTGCCTGGGCTCATGGCAGACTTTTGTCGATTTCATGCATCGGGAAGGAGGAAAGATGCCGAGCGTCTTGACGAGCAGCTACAACCCTTGCATGCGGCATTGTTTCTTGAGCCCAATCCCATCCCGGTAAAATGCGCCTTGCATCTATTGGGCCGAGTTGATTCAGGTATCCGCCTGCCCTTGCAGCCCCTCTCTGAAGGCCATAGGAAACCCCTGATGGGTATTTTGGAAGTCTTAGGCGCCAAGGAGGCTTTGTAATGGTTTTGCAG
>CAZNYE010000512.1:0-3890 GCA_964577185.1 uncultured Pseudomonadales bacterium
CCATAGGGGTGTTGTCTATACTGTGAAGGGGGCGAGTAGTTATCGGAGAATTACCTATGGACATGCAAGGAGGGGTCGCCATTGTGACTGGCTCGTCTTCCGGGGTGGGGGCGGCCAGTGCGCGTTGTTTGGCGGAGCGAGGCGCTCACCTGGTGATCAACTACTCAACCAATCGGGACGGGGCGGAAGAGACACGGCAAGCCTGCGAGCTATTTGGCGTCGAGACTCGCGTGGTGCAGGCAGATGTTGCCGTGGATGAAGACTGTCGGCGTCTTGTGCAGACAGCAGAAGAGGCATGGGGGCGCCTTGATGCCCTGGTGAACAACGCTGGAACCACGGTGTTTTGTCCGCACATTGATTTGCAGGGCTTGAGTGCTGATGATTTTCAGCGAGTCTACGCGGTCAATACAGTCGGGGCCTTTCAAATGAGCCGGGCCGCAGCGCCGATCATGCAAAAAGGCGGACGTGGCTGCATCGTCATGGTGGCATCTATAGCCGGCATTATGGGCATTGGCAGCTCCATCGCTTATGCGGCTTCAAAAGGGGCGATGATCACGCTGACTCGTTCGCTCGCACGGGTGCTCGGTCCAGAAGTACGTGTGAACGCGGTCTGCCCGGGATTTATCCAGGGTGAATGGTTGCGCAAGGGAATGGGCGAGAAGACCTATGAAAACAGCAAGTCTTATCTTGAGGCGACGACACCCCTTAGGCGCACGGCGACAGCCGACCTCGTAGCGGAGGCTATCCTCTATTTCATTGAAGGGGCTGCTCTAGTCACGGGCGAAACGCTCATGCTCGACGGAGGCTCCCATTTGACGGGGGCGCCTGTCGCACGAAGGTAGTAGCTTTGCGAGCAATTCTCATTTTGGTGCCTGACCTCACGTGCGGAGGGGATTGGATACACGAACTGGCGTGCTTTGGACGGCCAACAAGTTTTCGCGCGCCCAATATCGAGGGCAGAGACCAAAACGAGAAAACGAGAATTGCTGAGTTCTTTCACATATCAGGCTAGAATCGTGATTCTTGTAACGAGTTAGGGAAATCCCAAGAAAGATGGGCGATATTGGCCAATTGCGTTCTGCAGACGGGCATGTACTTGCGGCCTACGAGGCGGTGCCGGATAGGGCTCCCAAGGCCGGAGTTGTGGTTATCCAAGAGATTTTTGGAGTCAATGGGCACATACGCTCGGTCGTGGATAGTTACGCGGACGCGGGCTACGCTGCGGTTGCCCCGGCAATATTCGACCGCGTTGAGCGGGGCGTCGAACTCGGCTATGACGAGGCCGGAATGGGTGCGGGTATCAAGATTGCGTTCGAGCAACTCAAAATCGAAGACGCGCTTAGGGACTTGCAGGTCGCTGTCGACCACGCCGCCGGGATATCTATTGGTGGCAAGGTGGGTGTCGTAGGCTTTTGTTTCGGAGGGCTTCTGACCTGGTTGTCCGCCTGTGAACTTACCGGCGTGTCCTGCGCATCGTCCTATTATGGCGGCGGTGTCAGCGGCGCGCGTGACAAGCAAGCCAAATGCCCGGTCATGATGCATTTTGGAGAGCTTGATGCGCATATTCCCCTGAGCGATGTCGAGGCGGTTCGCGAAGCGCAGCCCGAGGTGGACATATTTGTGTACCAAGGCGCTGACCACGGATTCAACTGCGATGCCAGAGAGAGCTATCACGCTGAATCAGCAGCCTTAGCACGGCGTCGAACCTTGGGGTTCTTCGATCAACACCTCTCTTAGAAGAAGTTTTTGCGAGAGTTGGCCAGAAATCTCGTTTTCGATGGCGCATGGCGGAAAAATGTGCCTACAATACGCGCCTGCGTCTTATCCGGATGCTTAGTGCATTCCCACATACCGGAGTTTTTCATCGTCACTGACACATGGACCTAATATGACTCTAATGACCCCCACTTCAATTCTGATGAGGATGTGCGCCTTTGCGACGCTTCTCGGACTCGGACTGATGTCCAGCCTTTCTGCGGATACGCTTGACGATATATTTGCTGTAAGCGAGCAGCTCAACCAGCAGGCCCGCCAGTCACAAGCCAAGGTCGATGAGACCTCGGAAGAGACCCGTTCGCTTCTTGCCGACTACAAGACGGTCTTGAAGGAGATTGAAGGGCTGCGTGTCTACAACGCACAGCTATCGCGGCAGATTCGCGGTCAAGAACAACAAATGGATCAGATTTCGCAATCCATTGAAGGTGTGACCGCCACCCAACGGCAGATTACACCGCTGATGTTGCGCATGATTGACGGTCTTGAGCAGTTCATCGGGCTGGATCTGCCCTTTCTGCCCGAAGAGCGATCAGAGAGAGTTGAGAGATTGCGCGACATGATGGATCGCGCAGAGGTGCCGGTTTCTGAAAAGCTCAGCCAGGTCTTGGCGGCTTATCAGATCGAGAACGAGTATGGACGCACCATGGAAGCCTATTCCGGCACCGTATTGTTAGAGGGTGAGGAGCGGGTTGCCGATATATTCAGGTTTGGGCGAGTCATCCTCGCCTTTCAGAGCCCCGACGGTGACATCACAGGCATGTGGAACCGCGGCTCGAATCAGTGGGAAGAAGTGGATGATGCCTATTCGACACCCGTCAGAAACGGAATTCGCATGGCACGCAAACAATTGTCCGTGGACCTCTTGAATTTGCCCTTGGTGGTTGACGATAAGGGAGGTGTTCAGTGACTACATCAATCTTTCATTCTCGCGAGGCCTTTTCAATGTCCCGGTCAATTTGGTCAAAACCCCTGTTGCCATTGGTGATTCTGTTCAGCTTGTCCACAGGGCAGGCGCTCGCTCAAGATCAGGATAGCGACAGCCAAACTCCGCAAGTAGAAGCTGGCGTTGAGGTTAATCAAGCGGCGACGCTCGATGAGTTGCTTGATCTGGTGCGTGAACGACGCCTCGTGGAATCACGAGAGCATGCGGCGCGCGAACAAGAATTTGTCAATAGTCGTGATCGTCAACAGCAATTGTTGAACGATGCGCAGGCCGAACAGCGTCGTGAGGAGCGACGCGCCGAGTCCTTGAATGCGCAATTCAATGACAATGAAGAGCGCATAGATGTGCTACAGCAGACGCTCGATGAAAGGCTCGGTGCCCTTCGTGAACTCTTTGGTGTGCTGCAGCAGGTCGCCGGAGATACCAGGGGACTTTTTGAAGGTTCGATCATCAGTGCCGAATTTGACCAAAATCGCGGTGAGTGGCTCGGCGAGTTCGCTGCAAAGATGGGCACTTCGACGCAACTTGCGACCATTGAAGAAATGGAGCGGTTGTGGTTCGAACTTCAGCGTGAGATGACCAAGACCGGTGAGGTAAAGCGCTTTAGCAGTGTTGTGAGCCTCTTGAATGGCGAGGATAAGTCGGTTGATGTGGTGCGCGTTGGCGCATTCAACCTAGTCGGAGATGGTGAGTATCTCAACTATGTGCCTGGCGTAGGTATCACCGAGCTGGCTCGCCAGCCTGCAGGACGCTATGTCAACACGATCGGAGACCTTGAAGAAGCTGAGTCTGGCGATGTGGTCGAATTTGCCGTGGACCCAACTCGCGGCTCATTGCTGTCACTGCTCATACAGGCGGCCACGGTTGGTGAACGTATCGGGTCGGTGTTTGGAGGCATAGCCGATGGCGACTGCTATCTTCCGTTTTGCGATGGTCAGGGCGGATATGTCGGGTCAGTCATTATTCTCGGCGGCATCATGGGTGTGTTGCTGGCCTTGGAACGTTTCGTGACCCTGTTCCTTATTGGTCGAAAGGTAACCGCACAGCGTGAGACGGAGGTGCCATCTGACGATAATCCGCTTGGACGCATCATGGAGGTATACGAAGCGAATAAGTCAGTGGATGTTGAGACATTGGAATTGAAGCTGAGTGAAGCGATTTTGATCGAAAC
>CAZNYE010000513.1:0-19571 GCA_964577185.1 uncultured Pseudomonadales bacterium
GCGTACAGCCGCCCCGTGCCATCGAGCACCGCGTCCCAGAGCCCGGCCACCGGTGTCGCGGCTCTGAATTGAAGCGTTCCGTCCGGCAGCACGGCAAGGGAATCCACGACACCTCCGCCCACCCGATGAGCCACGCCTCGCTTCCCGTCGACGAGCAGGCGGCCGCAGCGGCCCGCATCGCCCGATGCCAAAATTACCGAATCGTCGGCCACCGCGCCCTCGTTTCCTACAAGGGTGTACGACCGCCAGCTACCACAATCGTGCACCAGCAGTCGCTCGTTCCCCCCGTCCCACGCCAGAGATGCGCGCCCGAAATCCCCCTCTAGAAACCGCGCGAGTTCAAGTCCGCCTGTTTCGGCATCGCGCCGGAACACGGATAGACCTAGGCGCGAGGCCAAGAACAACCGCCCACCGCCGCCAAACTCAAGCTCGCCGGGATCGCGCATCTGCGCGCGGGCGCCTCCGGCGTCCTGCCCTCCATCGGCGACGCTCCCAGCGTAGCGCAACCACGAAGGGGTTTCGGACGGTGCCCACCGCAACTCGTAGTCGCCCCCCGGGCCGCCGTCCCCGACCCCGAGCGAGACCGCATGGCGTTCACCAGCCCGCGCATGAAACAGTACCCCGGTGCCCGCACCGGACAGTCCCTGCCAGCGGCTCGATGCCAATACTCCGCTCGCATCTTCGTCGAACACAGTGACCACCAAGCCGCCCGCTTCTCCTTCGGCATCGAACCTATACCAACCGTCCTCCGGTGCCGTGAATTCCCACCATACCGATGACCCGCCCACCAGATCTTTGGGAAAGCCGGGATCGTCCTGCGCCAGCCGGTTCGAATTCGACACCGCGCCACGCGCGGTGCTGATCGGTTCCGCGCGTGCGAAGGTGTCATTGACGGGTGTGTGCACTGCGGTCGCGTCCCGCGCCGCCCCGGACAGGGTTGGAGCAAAAGCTAGGAGCGCGATGAGGCTTAGCGCGAACGTGACCGGGCGCGCACGGGAAAAACGGGCGAAAGATTTCGTGGTGGAGGTCGCCTGGTGTCCTAATCCGATCCCGAGTTCACACAGGCGCGGCATGACACCACCTAACCGTTGATCTGAATTGCCGATAATTTCGTCATGTCTCACGTTCGGCATGAACACCCTACTTCACTGCAAAGCTTGTGCAACGGCACTGTATTATTATCTCAGAACCCTCTGAGAACTTCAGAGTTAATGATACCCGCCAATAGCCGCTTCGGGCATGCCGTCACAAATCTCGGCCTGCCAAGACCCTAATCCGTCTGAACCATCATCTTTCCGATGTTCTCGCCTTCAAAGAGCTTGATGAGCGCGCGTGGAAGCTCGCGGAAGCCTTTGATGACAGTAGTGCGGCTCTTTAATAATCCTTGATCCACCCATCCACGCATTTCTTGAATCGCCCCCGAAAAGCAGTCGGCGTAGTCGTGGAGCAGAAAGCCCTCCATGCGCGAGCGCCTGAAGATGAGGTTGAAATAATGCTTGGGTCCAGCAAGTTCTCCAGTTGCGTTGTAGCGGGAGATACCGCCGCACAGCACCACCGTCGAATGCAGTTTCAGTCTGTCGAGGCACAGGTCTAGAATCTCTCCGCCGACGTTGTCGAAGAATATGTCCATCCCGTCGGGGCAGAGCCGGTCAAGTTCTTCGCCCACATTCTGCGTCTTGTAATTGATCACGCCGTCAAAGCCGAGCGATCTTAGCCAGGCGCACTTCTCGTCGTTGCCCGCCACGCCGAAAACGGTGCAGCCCTTGATTTTGGCGATTTGTCCGGCGACGCTTCCGGTGGCACCGGCGGCACCACTGATGACGACTATGTCGCCGGGCTCTGGTCGTCCAACATCGAGCATTCCGAAGTAAGCAGTGAGCCCGGTGCTGCCCAAGGCACCCAACGCAAGTTGTGGATCTTCGTCTTTTGCCAATAGACGAAACTGCGGCGTGTCCTCGCGCACCACAGCGTAGTCCTGCATACGAAAGGTTCCCCACGCGAGTGCGCCTTCCGGCAGCTTGTCGCTCTTTGAATCGACAATCTTGGCCACGCCTCGGGCACGCATCACATCACCAAACTGTAGGGGTGCCACGTAGTCGGCGCGATTTTCCATCTGGCCGCGCATGGAAGGGTCGAGCGAGATGTATTTGGTCTTCACTAGGGCCTCACCCTCACCGATAACCGGCACAGGCCCCTCGGCGTATTCAAAGTCCGACTCCTTGACCATGCCATATGGCCGCGCGGCCAACAGGAATTGACGATTGACAGCATTCATCTATGAGCTTCCTCGGAAATGAAACACAAGAAAAAAGGTCACTACTCGCCCCCCTCCCTTGACACTATATGACACCGCCCGATTGTGGAGACAGAGATTGGGTGTGCAGATCATCAGAGGTGACATAGCGACTAGTTCCTATAATGTCAAGGGAGGGGGGCGAGTAGTTACGAAAAAAGAAATTCTATGCGCTTTGTGCGGATTCCAGCGCCTCCAAGCCTGACTCAGGCCTGTGTCATCTCCCGCATCATGTCGGCAAGACCGATCACTTCAACCTCTCGAGTCTTGCGATAGCGATCCACGCCCGGGCACACCACGAAGCTGCGGTCTGGCCGCAGGTCACCGAGCGCCTGATGATACCGTTTGTCAAGTTTGGGGGCGAAGCCGCGCTTGATCTCTATGGCCCACAGTTTGCCACCCGGCATCTTGAAACACCTAAGGCGGGTGCTGAATCTCGTCGAGGATCACCAACTTCTGTTTTTGAGCTTGCAGGTACTCGAATGGGTCGGCGGTGAGTCGGTCTCTGTGCTGGGGGGACTCGAGGTCTAGATAGAGCGTCAGGTTAACTTGAATCGTGCGGCATGTTGTCCGTGCGCGCAGAACGCCCGAGGTACCCCCCGTGATGCCGCTGTCCGAAGTCCTCTCTGGTCACGCCCTTGGCTTCAAGGAGCGCGAGCGCGATGGCGTCGCTGATGGCCAGCATCACTGCCATGGAGCTGCTAGGCGTGAGGCCGATGGGGCAGGCTTCTTCAATTTCTCCCATATCGAGCACGAAATCAGAAAGATCGCGGAGCTTGGAATCGGGGTGTGAAGTGATGCCAATAATCCGCGCTATGCCGAGGTGGCGCGATAGCTCGAGCACCTCTAGTACTTCCACCGATTTGCCGCTGGTGGAGAAGGCGATAATCACATCTTCCGACTTGACAATTCCGAGATCACCATGTGCGGCTTCCGCGGCGTGCAGAAAAACGGCCGGGGTGGCCGTTGAACAAAGCGTGGCGGAGAATTTTTCGGCGATGTGGCCAGCCTTGCCAATGCCGGTGGTGACCACCTTGCCTTCCGTCGAAAGCAATACCTGAACAGCCTTCACAAAGTCATCGGTTACCCGCACCGACCTGATGGCATCCGCCTCCGCGGCAATCACCGCCTGCATGCGTTCACGAATATTCACGCTGTGGTTCACCGCGAAGAAAAACGCACATCTTGGCATGCCGAGCGGCATAATGAAATTGTCCTTGCCCTTTGGGGGATTGAATGTCGGGGATTTCGGTGGAAAAGCGGCTGCTGGTGCCCCCGGCATCGCTTGAGATCCTTGGCGGCGGTCTGAGCATTGGTGGACTCAATCTTCTGGGTGGCACGACTCCGCGGCTCTACCGCTTGGTTACGATGCTTGAGAAACGCATTGCCGCAGAAGGTCAGCGGGTGGACCTGCGAGTCCAATGTGACTTGGAATCCTCATCGTTTCCTCCGAAGGATATGGATGAGTCCTATAGGCTGAGGATTACCCAGGAAGGCATCAGCATCCTGGCCTCGGAAGAATGGGGCGCGATGCGCGCCTTGTCGCTGCTCGCCAATGTCATCGAGGTGGGCGGAGGGACTCCGTGTCTTGAAGTCGAGGACGCGCCAGCCCATGCCTGGCGTGGTCTCATGCTCGATCCCGCGCGCCGTTTTTTGAGCCCGGAGGCACTCAAGCGCACTCTTGTGGGTATGTGGGCTTGCCGACTCAATGTGCTGCACCTGCATCTTTCTGATGATCAAGGCCTGCGAATTCCTTTGCTTGGGCATGTGCCTCAATGCCCACACTATTCTCGTGAGGAGCTTGTTCAACTAGTGGCCGTTGCGGCGGATCTTGGCATTCGAGTCGTTCCCGAGATTGACCTGCCCGGGCATGCGACGGGTTTGCTGGCCACCTTCCCCCACTGGGCGAGGGGGTCATCGCCAGAGGGCTTCTCCAAGCGCTTTGGCGTGCATGAGAACTTTGTCGACTGTGCCCTGCCCGACGTTCGGGAACACCTCGAAGCCATGATCGTCGAGCTTGCCGACGTGTTTCCTGACAGTTTCCTACACTTTGGTGGCGATGAGTGCATAGGCTATGAAGTGCCCGAGGACTTCTGGCCCTTTCTTGTCCAAACGGCCGAGGCACAGGGCAGGCAAGCAGTCTTTTGGGATGAGGCATTGCGTGAACCGCTTCCTGCCGAGGCAGTGGTACAGGTATGGCGCCATCATTCGCTCTTGGATGCGGCGCTTGGAAGTGGTCATGAGAGCATTCTGTCTGCGCCCTACTACCTGGACCTCATGTTTCCGAGCGAGATTCACCATGCGTTTGACCCGGGGGGCAGTGCTGAGTCTCTCCAAGAGACACAAGCAGGTCTCATTGCCCACCCAAAGCTCCGCATGGTGAAGGATGCACTCAAATGGTATGAAGGACATACGGGTTCCCTTGCCGACCCTCTCAGACAGAAGCTCCCAATCCCGGCTCGGCGAGGCGCACTTCTAGGTGGAGAGGCGTGCCTGTGGGGAGAGTTGGTGGGTGAGGCGCAGCTCGACACGCGCCTTTGGAGTCGTCTGCCGGCCATTGCCAATCGATTCTGGCTGGGGGCCGTGTCAGAGCTTCCCAATCGACGTGCAACGGAAGCGCATCTCTTGCGTATCGCAGGTATTCGAGTGGGCCCGCATGCTTGGCTGGAAGGTTTGCGATTGAGTCATGAGGAGCGAAATCACCTTGAATGCCTGCTCGATTGCCTTGAACCCGTCAAATGGTATTCGCGATTGCTTGGCGAAGCCCTGGGACAAAGAATCGAAGACATCGAGGCGGAGTCCTTAAGGACCTACGATGCAGACTCTCCGCTTGATCGTGCGGTGGACTTTGTGAATCCCGAAAGCCTGCAGGCGGAGCTGTTTGCGCATGCGACAGATAAGCGCGACTTCGTGGCGCCGTGGCGGTCGCAATGCGCAGTCGTCGAGAGGATTGCAGAGCGATTGCCCGAGTTTCAGGAACTCCTGCCTTTCTCAAGGCGCTTGGCCGATCTTGCCGAGGTCATCCAGGGGACACTCAGCCTTGAAGAATTCGAACAACGACACTCCGACGCAGACGAACCAGTCGCCGAGCTCAGCCTTGCGGTGCTTCCGCTGGTTACTGATTGGAAGTTGAGCGAACAGAGTCATTCTGCGTCATGAAAAGCGACGTTGACCACCTCCTTGGTGCCCAACCAGCACGCGGTTACAAGGTCGTCCACGAGCATTGACTGCGAGGCTGCCGAGGCTAATCGATGCAAACGTCAAGCGCGGCACAGGTATGGCGGGAGTTCATGGGCAGCGGCCAAGCCCATGTCACAAAGAGACTGGCGCGAGGGCATATCCACCAAACCTACGTGATTGAGTCCGAGGGCCGCTCCATCGCCATATTGCAGAGATTGAACCGGCATGTGTTTCCAGACCCGGAAGGCTTGATCGCCAACGCCGATCGTATCGAACCCTACCTCAAGGCTTCATTGGGCGACCTCATTGCGCCACGAATACAGGCGCGTTCAGGACGCCCTTGCTATATCGACGCACAGGGCGAGTATTGGCGGGCTTTCGAATATGTGGCGCGGAGTCGTAATTTGAATTCGCCAAAGTCGGAATCCCAGTGCTATTCAGCCGGGCAGGCTTTTGGGCTCTTTCAGACGGCGCTTAGAAGCCTTGGTGAGAATGACGTGCGAATCTGCATCGACGGGTTTCAAGATTTTGCGGTCGTTTCTCGGCGTTTCGTTTCAGCGATTCAATCGGATGTGCGCGGGCGCTTGGCCGATTCACGGCACATCGCCAGCCGCTTGGATGCATTGCAAGATCAAGCTCCACCGCTTTCTGGGCCTTCTGGTGTTGTGCATGGAGATGGAAAATTTAACAACCTGCTCATTGACCAGAGTGAAGATCGGGTGGTCGCTGTGTTGGATCTGGACACCGTCATGTGGCATCGACGCGCGCTTGATTTTGGCGATTTGGTCAGAGCTGGGGCGGTGAGGGGCGCTGAACAGGATGAACAGGCGGAACTCGATCTAGGGCGTGTGCGGGCGTTCGCGGCGGGGTTTCGGGCGGGTGCGGGAGATTTGCTGCCCAAGACGGGTCAGCTCGTTGACGCGCTCTTGCATGTCACCTGTATGCTCTCCTTGCGCTTCTACACCGATCACTTGAATGGCGATGAGTATTTCAGAGTACAAGCACCGGGAGACAATCTTCAGCGCGCCAAGGGGCAGAGTGCCCTCTTCAGGCAATTGTTGAGACGGCGTGATGAACTTCGTGACGCGATTGACAGCGAATGACGGGAAACACTTTGTTTGAACAGGATCAAGAGCGAATCAGGGGACAGAGGGAGTGAGGGGAAACACCTTGCCTGAACAGGACCAATCGTCCGTCATGACGCGCTTGGTGAACGAAACAAGGCGCAAGATTGAAGCGCTGGAGTGCGCCAACGCAGCCAATCTACGCGCTATCCGGCGGGCGCTCTCAAACGAAGTCAAACGCGAACCCGCAGAAAAGGTGGTTGCGCTCGCCCTCGAACTCTTGCGAAAGGGACACAGGTTCATTGCCTGTGAACTGGTGCATACGCACAAGCGGGCTTTAACGTCCTTGGACATCGATCTGGTTGAAGCCTTCGGAGAGGGTCTGGATAGCTGGCGCTCGGTCGATATCTTTTGTATCTATATCGTCGGCCCATGTTGGCGAGAGGGCCAGATTTCCGATCAGGACATCGCTCGTTGGGCTACCGAAGAAAGCCCTTGGTGGCGAAGGTCAGCGCTTGTCGCCACCACGGCCCTCACGGTGCAGAGCAGAGGCGGGTACGGGGATTCGGACAGAACACTCGCCGTTGCGCGATTGCTTGTCCATGATCGTCACGACATGATCGTCAAGGCACTTTCTTGGGCATTGCGGGAACTGGTGTACTGGGAACCCGACCGAGTCGAAGCCTTTCTTGCGGAGTTTTCTGAATCTTTGGCCCCCCGAGTGCGTCGAGAAGTTCGAAACAAGCTGGACACCGGACTCAAGGATCCTTGAGTCCGTTCGTTACCTACACGTCTAGCGACAACTCACGAAACTCCCGCGCCCGCGCCGCAAGATTGTCTTTGAATTTCTCGACTTGTCCCGTGTCCATAGATTGAAGCACCGCCAAGACCAGCTTTCGCGTAAGCGCCTCATTCTGGATCTCGGCTTCAATGAGTTCATCGCCATAGAATTGTTGCTGGGGGCCGAACACGTGTTCGAATTGTTCCTCAAAGGTGTCTGCCTCACTACGCACCTCGAGCAAAGCGAGGAATTCCCGCTGCCATGTAAGGCGGTAGTCTCCCCAGAGTTCGCGCTCTGGGCGGTAGTCTTGCGATCCAAGTCTTAGTATCTCTTGCTGTTCCCCATGCAAGGATCCGGTAAACCGCTCTAACAGGCGCTCGAAGTTCTTGGCCCACCTGCGCTGACGGGATTTCCGACCGTCGTCTTTGGAACGCTTCGCCCATTTGGCGTTTTCCTTCTCGAAGGATTGCGCGATTTCCAACACCTGGGAATCTTCAAGACGCTTGAGGAAGTCCTTGGATGCGGGCGTGCCCTTCACCTCGACCCTTTGCCACCATTCCCGCATGCGCTCGAAGACTTGGTCGACCTCGGACTCGGTGATGCCATCATCCACGATTCCCGACCAGGTCTCGATGTCCGTTGCGTAACGAGGCAGTTCCTCTGCACGATGCCATTTCCAGAGCGTTTCGAATTCGCGTTCGAAGTCGGCCTGCTGCTCCGCCGTCAACTCGACATAGTCATCGAGCCTGGATGTGACGAGGGTGTCGAGATTGTTGTAGAGAAACTGCACCCCGCAGCCTGCCAGCATAGGGGTGAGGGCGAACAAGAGAATCTCCTTGAAGGGTCTAATGGATCGCTCCGTCTGAGTAGGTTGGCGGACGGAATCATACCGAGTAGACGTGAAGGCGACATGAACAGGATTCAATTCCGATACATACTTCCTTGCCGCGTAAGGCTCAGTGTATTATTCCGTCAATATAACTACTCGCCCCCCTTGACACTGTAGGACGACGTAGCTGTTGTGGGCGCACGGAATCGGTGCGCGCACCATCAGGGGCGACATAGCGGCTGCATCGTCCTATAGTGTCAAGGGGGGCGAGTAGTTACCCGTCAATTACTTCAGGCATACGCCTTCACCACTGGGAGACCGCTATGGACATGGAAGCTTTTATTTTTGTGTTGAGTCGCTGGGGACACACCCTCTTCGGTATCGCATGGATTGGGCTCTTGTATTACTTCAATTTTGTGCAAGGAAGCGCGTTTAAGGAGCTTGACGCTTCTTCACGCGTCGATTCGTTTACAAAACTGGTGCCGCGCGCCCTCTGGTGGTTCCGCTGGGCGGCCATGTTCACCTTCTTGACAGGTGTGCTGCTGCTCTACTTCCTTGGCAGGGCAACGAGCATCTACATTGCCTGGGGTTCTGTTCTTGGCATCATCATGTTTCTCAACGTGTGGCTGATCATTTGGCCCAATCAGAAAATCGTGATTGCCTCCAACGAGGCCGTGAAAGGCGGTGGTGAGGCAGACCCTGCGGCCGCGGCCGCGGCTACCAGAGCGCTTCTGGCATCGCGCACCAATACGCTGTTCTCCATGCCCATGTTGTTCTTCATGACCTTTAGCGCGCACGGAGGCGCCATGGCAGGTCAGGCTCTGCAGATCAGCTTGATAAACGTCATCGTCATGGGGCTCATCATTCTTGCCATTGAAGCCAACGTGCTTTGGGGCAAGATGCAATCGGTGATTGAGTCAGTTCGCGCAGTTATCATCAGTTCGCTGGTGTTAACTGGTGTGATGGCGATATTGGCCAATATGCTCTAAAGGATCTTCCGTGGCCGAAAACCTGCCAGATGACCCGCTGACCACCGACGGGCTCGTTGGCAGCGGTTATACGCGTACCGCGAGGCGTGGCTCCGGCGCACCCTCTGGCGCGAGCTTGAGCGGCATATACGCCCTCTTGGGGCTTGCCGTATTGGGCCTGGCGGCTCTCGGCTGGATCGCCTTTCGGGCGCAAACGGAGCTCGATGCACTGAGATCTCAAAATCAAAGCTCTTCACTGAGGCTAGCGGAGATTGAGACCCGACTACAGATCACCGACCAGGATAGGAGCCGAGCTGATACGGAGATAGAGGGTCAAATCGATTTCTGGGAAGACGAGATCCGCAAGCTCTGGACCGTGTCCAACGAACGCAACAGGAACTGGATCACCCAGAATCAGAACAGCCTCAAGAGCCAACAGACGACCATCACTGAAATGTCGAGAGAGGTTGACAGCCTCAGCGCCGCCGTGTCGCGCGTGGAGTCCGGGCTCGCAAACCAGCAGGAGGTCTTGAATCGCCTTGATGTGCTCAGCCGTCAAGTAACTGAGTTTGGTCGCTTGGTGAGAGATTCCACCGACAAAGCGAACACGGCGAGTATTACGCTCGCACGCATGGAATCGGAGCTGTCGAAACTCTTGCAAGAAAACGCGGAGTTCCAAGCCTCGGTAGATTCGTTCCGTCGCCAGGTCAACACACGCATCGAAGAGCTTCGTGGTCAGATGCAGAGCGCCGAATCCGGAAGCAACCCGTCCATTGGTGTGGTCGAACAATAGATCCCACGAGACCCACACCCGCACTGGAGAAACCATGCCAAGCGAAGAACAGGAAGTCTTCTATGAACTGCTGCGCACACAGCGAGCGGTTCGCCGACTAAGACCTGACCCCATCCCTGATGATGTGCTGGCACGAGTCATGGATGCGACAAGATGCGCTCCGACGGGAGGGAACCGTCAAGGCTGGCGCATGGTCATGGTGAAAGATGCAGAGAAGAAGGCGCGCCTGGCGGAACTCTACGCTCCCACCTGGGAGGAGTTTCGCAAGCAATATGAGAACACCGAGGGCATGTCTCCCAAGGCCGCCGAGGCGCTCATTCGCACCTTGGATTCGGGAAGCTACATGGGGCAGCACATGCATGCCTATCCTCTGATCGCGATTGTCTGCTTCCATCCAGAGGATTTGGCAGTTACAGATACGGGACTCGACCGAGTCTCGGTCGTGGGCGGTGGCTCCATCTATCCGGCAGTGCAGAATTTCATGCTCGCTTGTCGGGCGGAGGGTCTCGGATGTGTGTTGACGACGCTGCTCTGCTATCACGAAGCTGAAGTGAAGTCGCTGCTGTCTATACCCGGTGATTGGTATACGGCGGCGGCCATCCCGGTCGGATACCCGATTGGAACGGGATACGGTCCCGTGCGTCGAATGCCGGTCGGCAAGCTGTTCTTTCGAGATGTGTGGGGCGAGGGATAGGATATCCGCGCTTCGTTTGACTTCAGCGAATGCCTTCCACAAGATTTTGTCCGGAACTCGACTTCGTGCGTGATCACGCGCAAGAAATCTCGTCCCTAAGCGAGGAAATCGAATTAGCTCGGCGCGTCCCTGCCGACATCATTGAAAAGCTACGCTCAGCGGGCATCTTCTCCATGACGTCGCTCAAGGAGCATGGCGGCACGGAGCGGGACATTCGCGACAGTATGGCAGTCATCGAGGCGCTGTCACATGCTGACGCGTCTGTGGGCTGGTGCGCCATGATCTACCTGACGACGGCCACGGCAGCCCCGACCCTGTCGCCTGAATGGGCCAGGACCATCATGGCGCTCGGCAGGCCTTGCGCGATTACCGCAGGTTCGGCTCAGCCTGGCGGACGCGGAAAAAGGGTGGAAGGTGGTATCGAGGTCACAGGGCACTGGTCGTGGGGATCGGGGATTCATCATTGCGACGTTGTCTGTGGCGGAACCGTCATTGAAGATCAGCCCGGCAAGTCGCGGGTCTACATCGTCTATTTTGAGCCCGATCAAGTAATGCTCCACGACAATTGGAACCCCTCTGGTCTCAAGGGGACGGGCAGCGTCGATTTTTCGGCGGAAAAGGCCTTTGTGCCGGAGGGCCGCTGGACGATTTTGGGCGGCTCGCCACGGCGAAGCTCCGGGGTGCTGTCACGAATCCCCTATTTCGGCATGTTCGCTTCTTGTGTTGCTTGTGTGCCCTTGGGCATCGCGCGGAGAGCAATCGATGACTTCTGCGAACTCGCGCAGGTGAAGGTGCCCACTCTCGGCAAGCGTGCGATCTACCAATCATCCATCGTGCAACTCGACTTGGGTCGCGCTGAAGCCTTGGTCGCCGGCGCGGGCTATCACCTCTTCGGTGCCATGGGGGACGTTTGGGACAAACTCTGCGATGGACACAGACTGACCGTTGATGATGTCCGTTCACTGCGTTTGGCGGCGAGTCAGACGGTCATCAGCTGCGCCCAAGCGGTGGACATCGTCTATCACGCCGCAGGTGGATCCGCGCCCCTGCCAGAATGTTCTTTGCAGCGACACTTTCGCGATGTGCACACGGCCACACAACACGCCATGGTGGATCGCAAGTTCCTGGCCCAGTCGGGGGCCGCGCGACTCTTGAACCTCAAGGTGAGCGAGGCGGGCTTGTAGCGCTTGCGTCAGGCGAGCAAGAGATCAATCAATAGGCGAAGGGATTTTGATGCTCGCTCCGCGTGAGAAACCCTTCATCCGTCAGCGAGTGCAGAAAGGCAAGCAATTGCGCGCGTTCTTCAGGGGTCATATCGAACCCCCGCAGGAACTGGCTCTTATAGACGTTGTCACGCCCATCGCCCGCCAATGCTCCAGTTGTCACGTTCCGCCCACCGTCTGAATAGAAGTCGAGCACCGCTTCAAGGTCGGGTAGGCTGCCGTCGTGCATATAGGGTGCGGTCACGGCGACATTGCGCAAGGTCGGAGCTCGAAACTTTCCTCGGTCTGCCGGAACACCGGTGAACTCGTAGAGTCCTTGGTCTTCGGGGGGATAGACGTTTCGGCCACCAAGGTTGTAAAGCCCTGTATTGTGAAAGAGGTTCCCAAGCAGGGCCACCGATTGATGCGTATTGGATTGGGTGAAGTTGAATCCACCGTGGCAGTGATGGCACTCAAAGCGTTCTGAGAAGAAGTGTCCAAGCCCGAGAATCGCGTCTTCGCTCAGCGCATCTTCTTGACCGCCATAGGCGTAGCGATCAAAGGGGGACTCAAGAGACACCAAGGAGCGCACGAAGCAGGCCAGGGCATCCACCATGTGGGTGAAGTCCATTGCGCCCAATGCTGTTGGGAAGGCCTGTTCAAAGAGTGCTCGGTAGTTATCATCTTCATGAAATCGCGCCAGTACCTCTTGCTCGTGTCCAGCGATGCCGAGCTCGATCGGGTTGTCGCCAAACAGGGGAATCAACACTTGTCTCTCGATTTCATAGAGGTCTGGATGTGCCCACATGAGCGTGTCGTTGTAGGCGATATTGATAAGCGCCAGGCTGTTTCGCCGGTTGAGCTCGCCAGTTGAACCAATGGCTTTGGGACGCGGTTCAGTGAACGCGTATTCGCGCCGATGGCATGAGGCGCAGGCTTGGCTGCCCGAGCTTGATAGCCGTGTGTCGTAGAAGAGGTGACGACCAAGCTCCACTTTGGCTGGCGTCATGGCGTTTTCTTCTGGCACGGATGGCAGTGGGAAGCCCTCGGGAATATGCCACCTGTACTCCTCCGGCGCGGCGCATCCGGCACATGCACAGATGATCATCGTCAACAGAGAAGCGCATAGACGCATCCCACCAACGCAGAATTGATGGGCGCCGGGTGTGCCGCGCACGAACTGTGACGCAGCGGGAGCGCGTACCTTGCGATGCAACCGGCCGCATTTGTTTGGGCCGAATCCTATCCGTTCAAATGCCACGTGTCTGTCACCATCATCGCCTGTCAAAGACGCACATGTCTTCATGATTATTGAGAAATATCTAGCGCTCGAAACAGCACCTGTCCGTCACATTCATCCATACATTGCCCTGTCTCGGAATCGAGCCCGAGTCTTTCGACCAGCATCTGGCACAGGGGATCCTGTCTGTACGCCTCGACGCAATTTTCCGCTTCAAAGGTGTCGATTGCCCAAATCAAGGCATCGAGATCTACGCCTATCCGTATCTGAGAGAGATCGCTGATCGGAACACGGATGTGGGCAAGATTGGGCTGTTCGCAAGGCTCCGCCGGCGCACGCACGGCGGAAGCCGAATGGCAGCCAGTGCTCCCCAAGTGAAAAGACCATCGGCCTTCTATGTCGTAGCGCAAGAACTTATACCCCGTCTGCCACACCCAGAACATAGAGGCCAGATCAAGTGGAGGCTCGGCTTCCAGCGGGTTCACGTGGTTGAGTTCAAACGGCACACCCAAAGAAAACTCAAGGTATCGATAATCCCCGGCTGGGATTCTTCCCTTTAATCCAGAGTTCCCGCCGGTGCCGTTAGACGGGTTGCATGCTTCTGCGAGTGAGATGAGAACTGTGCGCTGGGATTGCCACGAACTCGGAGCGTCCAACAGAATGCGAGTTTCTCCGCCATTCGCGTTGATCAGGTGCGGGTCAGACAAGTAGAAGCTGAGCACGCCGCTTCCGCAGACCTCGACGCGCGAATCTTCAAGCTCAAACTCAATTTCAAGTGTGTTGGTGGGGGGATCGGAGCAAGCCGCCAAGGAAAGCAATATCGCAGGCAGCCACAGACACAGAAGTCTGTCGCGTCGCCCGCATTTCGCCGATGAACACAACTGCAATCTATTGACCTATCTCAATTGCGACTTGCTTGATTTTGCGGTGGTTATCTTTCAGAATCAACTTGAGCGATACCCAGGGGGCTAGGAAGCCTTTGGCTCTGTTGAGACTTGTCATCGCCATGTTGGCGCTCGTTGCGTTCTATCCTGTGCTCGGCTATGGCGATGATAGTAAACCGCGCTACGTGTCCGAACAAGGTGAGGATATCGGCGACTGCACACTGCCCGTCCGACCCTGCCGAACCATTGGATACGCGCAGGGCGTGGTCGGCAAAGGGGGGCAGATTCGGGTCGCCTCGGGCGCATACCAACTGAGCGATACCGAGGAGATATTCAATCTCACCAGCGGCGTCATTGATATACGCGGCGGATACGACCGCTTCGACCATTTCCTTCAGCAGTCGCCGCAGGCGAATAAGACAGTATTGGTGGGTGTGCCGGCCCGTTATCGAGATGCGTTGCGCGACAGAGGTTTTCACGTCATCAGTGATATCAAGAGCATAGGCATCGATCAACAACAGGAACTTGCTCGGCTTCACAAGGCCTTTCGAGCAACACAAGTGAGTAGTCCGCGAATGGATTGTTCCCAGAATCGCGCGGGCGAGTACTTCTGCGATCATATCGATCTGCTCTCGCACTTGGCATTGCGGGATTTCACACTGTCGCCTCGGACAGCCAACGATATCTGGGGATTCGTAGATCTCAATACCGAGCGGGAATACGCGCTCATTGGTCTCTACAATGGGGCGAGCGTTGTGGACGTGACAGATCCAGAGGCACCCTTCGAGGTCGGTTCGGTGCGCGGCATAAGCACTGATTGGCGTGACCTGAAGCTCATACAAATTTATGATGCTGATCAAGCCCGCTGGAAGTCTTATGCGTACGTCAGCGCGGAGACACCGGGATATCTGCAGGTCATTGACCTGACAGAGTTGCCGAACCGTATCTCACTTGGACATCGGCTATTGGAGAATTCCATACACAATGTGTATATCAGCAATGTTGATTACGCGAGTGGAGTGCCCTTGGAAGGGTTGTCGCCGCTTCTACAGGCGCTTGGCGCCTCGCGAAGCCGCGGGAAGTTTCTCGCCTTCGACCTCGCCGATCCATTGCATCCCGTTCTCAAGTCCGAGTCCACAAGTGGCTATAGTCATGATGCCACCTCCCTTCCGGTCAATGATTCACGTACCGCGTCCTGCATGTCTGCGGGAGGGGCTTGCGAAGTGCTCATCGACTTTAACGAAGACAGCATTGATTTGTGGGATTTCAGTCGTCAGGCATCCCCACGGCTTTTGAGCTCAACGAGCTATACGGGCGCCTCCTACGTGCACTCCGGATGGTGGAGCGACGATGGCCGCCATATCTTTGTGCATGATGAATTCGACGAGTACTACTTTAATCTCAATACCACACTTCGGGTATTTGACATTTCCGACCTCTGGAATCCATCCCTTGTAACAACTTGGACAGGTCCCACGGCTGCCATTGACCACAACGGATATGTGCGCGGCAATCGTTACTACATGTCCAATTACACCCGAGGTGTCACAGTGCTCGACATCACAGACCCAACCTCGCCAATTGAATCGGGCTACTTCGACACCTATCCCGTGAGCGATGCAAGGGGCTTCTCCGGAGCCTGGGGCGTGTATCCCTTCCTGCCAAGCGGCACACTGCTTGTCAGTGACATCAACACCGGACTCTATGTGCTCGAAGAGCACACGCGGGAATCCGAAGCCGGCCAACTTTCTTTCGCAGCCTCGGCCTACGGCGGCGTAGAGGGGCAGAGCCTTTCAATTTCGGTACAACGTGAGCGGGGGTCCACGGGCGCGATCAGTGTCGATTACAGCGTCTATGCGGGTTCGGCGGACTCGCGCGACATCACAATGTCGAATGGCACCCTTTCATGGGGAACGAATGATTCGACAGTGCGCAGCATCAGCGTTCCCCTCCTGGGAGATTCGGATGCTGAGCCGATGGAGCGAGCGTTTGTGCGCCTATCTAACCCAAAGGGCGGCGCCGTGCTCGGCGACACCAATATCGCCAGCATTTTTGTGGCGGACACGGGTGAACTGGCACAGCTTGGATTCGCGGAGAACCACCTGTTGGTCGAGGAAAATGCTGGCAGGGCGATTGTCACCGTCAAACGCATCGGTACGCCGGTGGGCGACGTGTCGGCTTCGATTGAAATTTACTCCGACACCGCGCTGGCTGGTTCCGACTATGTTGTCCCGACCGAAACTAGGCTGGCATGGGCGGATGGGGATGCGACCGCTCGCACTCTGGTCATCGACCTCATTCAAGATGATGTGGACGAAAAGACGGAGACCTTCGGCGCTCGCTTGGTGTCGGTGAAAGGTGCAATGGTTTCCGGTGGCGATATTCAGATAGAAATAGACACAGATTTCGGCTTTGCCGTAACCGGGATCATGCTCTACGACAATACAATTGCCGAGGATACCAGGGCGATGTTCGACGGGATTAGGCTGAGTGCGGACTCGGTGTCGTCGGCGCGACTGAATTTCCGCGTCCAGGCGAGGGATGTCGGCAATATAGGAAGCCTCGATTTTCACTTGACCGGTCCCGTGTCTATTCAGCGCACCATTTTCGGGGCTGGGGCAAATGGTCTAGCAGGTCGATTGCTACTCCTGCAAGGGTCCGATCAAGGCAACACGGAGCTTACCGAAGGGCATTATGAAATTGCCGTTACGCCCTATGCAGAGCCTGACCTTGGTGGCGCGACCGGGCGGTCATTGAGCCTTTCTTTTGTGGCCGGGAACCCGGCGGCGCAAACATCGAGCGAAGCGCGGCTGAGTTTGCTTGGACTAAGCGGTATTGGGTTCACTTTTTCCAAAGACACTTACTCCTATGATCTTTCGGTGGCAAATGATGTTGCCGTCACGACCCTGAGTGCGACGCCATCCCACGAATCTGCCAGTCTTGATATCAGTCCTAGTGATTCGAACAGCAGTCAAGATGGCCATCAGGTGGCACTCGCGGTTGGTACCACCGAGGTCACGATCAGGGTGACGGCGGAAGACGGCGTCACGACACAGAGCTACACCTTGAACGTGGAGCGTGCGCCCCCCCGGGCACCGGCTTCTACGGACGCGACGCTGAGATCATTGACCTTGAATGGGGTGAGCTTTGCCTTCGATAGCCAAACCGAAACCTACAACCTGGTCTATGACGGATGGTTGCCCGTGGTGACGGTTTCGGCAACTGCGACAGATGATGGGGCCAACCTAGTGATTTCGCCGGAGGATGCAATAAGCGCTTTTGACGGACATCAAGTACATCTTGTCTCGGGCATGAACACCATCACCGTGACGGTGACTGCGGAGGATGGCAGCACGACCAAATCCTATATCCTCAATGTCGAGCGCGTGAGCGTGTTCAGGGTGTTTTGATCCTTCGCTGCGGCAAGACCTGTTCGCCACAATCCAACCCATGGGCGTGGGGAAACAAGGCGGAGCCGCTGCCCGGCGAATCCGTTGCGCTCGCGCGCACGGCGTGCATTGAAGCCGGAAGCTCCACCGGTAATCGGCCGCTCAGCGAGTATTTGCCGAACACGGCATCGAGCAGCACCGAATCCTGTACGCCGAACGAGACGAACAAGGCGCCCGCTTGTGCCGCAAGTTCAGGAATCACGGGCGGCCGGTCGAGCCGGATGTTGATGATTGTTGGTACCTGCCGACAGGTGCGCAGCAGTCTCTTCAAGGTTCGCGGCGGAAAGTCCAAGTCACCTTCCGCAAAGAAGTAGGAAAGCAGCTTGGTGCTCAATTTGAAGCGCCTTGGAGAAACCATATTGAGAATCGCAACATCGGCGTCGAGCGGCGATTTCACCACTTCTCCGTATCGCTCCGCTGTCGCCTTGTCAATGTGCTCGACATAGAGCTTCGGCTTTCCACGAAGCGGCAGGAGTGCGCCGGGCGCATTCTGTTGCTTCTTGTTCGTAAGCAGAATCATGGAACGGCGCTGCGCCTCCAAGCCCGCTTTGGCGAATGTGTGCGTGCCGGCTCGCTGTGTCACGAGATCGGGGTCAACATAGGGGTTTTCAAAGAGTCCCAGTTCAAATTTGATGCGAAGCGCCCTTCGCGCGGACTCATCGATCCGCTCCTCGGTGATGTGACCTGACTTGAAGAGTTCCAGCAGTCGGCTTGGTTGCGATTGTCCACCAAACTGATCGACACCGGCGTTGATCGACTTGAGATAGCGGGCCTCCACGGAGAGGTGCTCCACACCCCAGCAAGAAGGGTCCTTGAGCGGTATGCATCCGGCAACGGGTTCCGGTTCGTGCGTAATCCAGTCCGTGCATACCAGTCCGTTAAATCCAAGCTCGTCCCGCAGGAGCTTTTGCACTATGTCGAAATTAAACGCAAAAGCGACGTTCTCGCTTGTTTGGTCCATCGGAATGCCATAAGACAGCATGAGCTGTTGCGCACCGGCTGCGAAAGATGCCTGAAACGGCGCCAAGTGGTCTCGAAACCGATTGTCCGGGTAGACCTGCCTCGCGCCGTCTTTGAAGTGCGGCTCCGTCCCGTCCTCCTGCGCACCACCGCCGGGAAAGTGCTTTACCATGCAGGAGACGCTGCCCTTGTGAAGGCCGCCGGGGCCCTGTTGAAAGCCACGAACATAGGCTGCACAGAAGCGAGAAGCGCGTTCGAAGTCCTCGCCAAAGGTGCCGCCCACCCGTCCCCAACGAGGCTCGGTCGCGACATCCGCCATGGGGTTCAAAATGGTGCGGATGCCGACGGACATGAATTCTTGCCGACCGATATCGCCGAAGGCTTCTATCAGCGATTCGTCCCCCGTGGCCGCGAGGCCGAGTTGGCTTGGCCACTGACTGAACCCCTGCTGATACATGCCCGCTCCCGGATTCGCGCCGACCGCATGGCGCGGGTCGGAGGCAATGGTCACCGGGATGCCAAGCCGTGTCTGCTCAGAGAGCCGCTGCACGCGGTTGTGCCAGCATGCCACGGTCTTCGCCCGCGGCGTGAGCACGATATTGAAGTGCCGCATATGTCGCCCGCTCACCATCGTGCTGAGATGCGAGGAACTCATGCGTATCGGGCTGTTCACCTTTCCCGATTTGGGCACCGCCACCGCGGCATGAAACATGAGGCCGACTTTCTCGGCGACTGTCATGCGCGTGAGCAGGTCCTCAACGCGCGCTTCTGTGGGCGCGCGCGGGTCCTCGTAGAGGTCGAGTTTGCCGTTGCCGTTGAGGTCGCGGACAACCTGCCCGCCGACGCGAAGAAACCGAGTTCCCTCGGCTGCGAATCTCTCTAGAGGGGCGTGACTTTCAGGCTTGGGCATCGCTCGACAGAGACTCACACTAGAAGCTCAACTTCGCCTTCACCCCAAAGTAGCGCTGCGAGTTTCGCGGCACGAGATGGGCGATCGCCCTGCCCGTACCAGCGAACAGCGCACTGGCATCGAGCATGTCGCCGAGATAGTGTTCCTCGAACGCGTTGTTCACAAATGCGGTGATCTCGTAGTCGGTCTGGAAGGCTGGGACGTTGAGTTGCAGGCGCTGTTCGAAGAGCATGCTCTTGACACCGAGTTCATAAGAGTTCGATGATTCCGGGGCGACGGGGTGATCGATGTCTTCTTGGTCGAATCCGGGGCGGACATCGTACA
>CAZNYE010000514.1:0-3535 GCA_964577185.1 uncultured Pseudomonadales bacterium
ATCAGGGTCGGCCAGGCAACACGCAGGTATTGCAGCATAGACCATAGCGTAAACACCACCGACACAACCAAGAGCCCGTAGCCAATCAGGGTGAGCGGATTGTCGAAGACTGGGTCGGCAACCAAGAGTACCGCTATGGCCAGCATCTGCATCACTGTCTTGGCCTTGCCAAGAGTTTTCACCTGCACGATTCCGCGACGATTCATCTCCGCCATCCACTCACGCAGAGCGCTTACCAATATTTCCCTGCCGATGATGACGATGCCGGGTAGCGTGAGCCAGAGATTTCCATGTACACCAATGAGCATCACCAATGCCGTTGCGGTAAGCACCTTGTCAGCTACCGGATCCAAGAAGGCTCCCAGCAGGGTTTCCTGATTCAAACGACGCGCGAGATAACCGTCCAATAGATCCGTCAAGGAGGCAAGCCCAAAAATGCCGGCCGCCGCAAGCCCCGACCATTCGAAGGGGAGGAGGTATGCGACCACCATCAGCGGGACCGCGGCCAAGCGAAGCAAAGAGAGAATGTTCGGAAGGTTCATAATGCGTGCGGAGCGGTAAGTGCGCCTTCAATCATGCATTCGTTTCGGTGGATTGGTAACTATTCGCTCCCTTTGACATTATAGGACCATGCCACTTAGGCGTATGCAATGGGTGAGCACACCATCAAGGGCGACATAGAAGCTAGTTCCTATAGTGTCAAGCTAGGCGAGTAGTTACGTGGATTGCAGAGTATCCCTTATGTGAAGCGCAAGTTGGCGACTTACGCCGCGAACTTTCGCGATTTCTTCGACACTTGCTCCTTTGAGCGCGGCCAAGCTACCAAAGTGCTGAAGCAGACTGCGCTTTCGGGCGGCGCCCACGCCATCGATCATATCTAGAGCGGATTGACGCCGAGCCTTTTGCCGACGTTGCCTATGTCCTCCCAGGGCAAACCTATGCGCTTCGTCACGCAGGTGCAACAAAAGGTGCATGGCTGGGCTATGAGGATCTATCTTAAGTTCGCTGCCATCTCCGAGCGTGAAAGACTCGAGCCCAGGTCTGCGTCCAGGCCCCTTTGAAACGCCAATTATGGTGATTCCATCCAAGCCACAGGCGATGCCAAACTCAGCGAGCACCTGAACGGCCACGCTCACCTGCGCGGGACCGCCATCAATGACGAGTATTTTCGGCATTTGCCCTTCACCCCTGGAGAGGCGGGCATACCGCCTCGTGAGCGCCTGACGCATGGCGCCGTAATCGTCTCCTTCCTTCACACCTTCGATGTTGAATCGACGATAGTCCGACTTTTTCGGCCCGTTGGAATCAAACACCACGCAACTCGCAGAAGTGGCCTCTCCCGAAGAATGGCTGATATCAAAACACTCAAGCCGCTCGGGAAGCTCGTCAAGCTCAAGAAGGTCCTGAAGCGCCATCATCCTTTCGACGACCGTTTGTTTTCTCGAAAGGCGTGCACTCAGCTGCGCACTCGCGTTTTCAGCCGCGGTTTCCAACCATCGCCGCCGCCGGCCCCTGACCTGAGAGAGTATCTTCACCTTCCTGCCCGCCTGGTCAGTGAGCACGTCAGCGAGCAGGTCCGCCACCTCCAGCTTCTGCTCGGTGATGATGATCTGCGGAATGTCCATCCCGGCACCACCGAGATAGTATTGCGCGACGAAGGACTCCAATACATCTGCCGCCTGTTGTTGCAGGCTGTCTCGAGGAAACCAGGACTTTTGACCGATCAAGAGTCCTCCTCGGACGAATAACCCATGTACACAGGCGAGTCCTGGCCCGGTGCGCACAGCCAGCACATCCAGGTCACCATCACTTGTATACACACCTTGCTGCTCCTGAATCTTCTGTAGCCAGGCAATCTGGTCACGCTTTCGTGCCGCTGTCTCGTAGTCAAGGCTGGTTGAAGCCTGGTTCATTGCATCGGTGAACTCTTCAAGCACTGCCCGATTGCGTCCCTCCAAGAACATAACCGCGTGGTGCGTGTCCTCGGCATAGGATTCACGGTCAATCTTGCCCACACAGGGGGCACTGCAGCGCTTAATCTGATGTTCCAGGCAGGGCCTGGTTCTATTTTCAAAGAAGCTGTCCTCACAGGTGCGCAGGGTGAACAGGCGCTGCAGTATGGTGAGACTTTGCCGAGCCGCATAGGCGCTCGGAAAGGGTCCAAAGAACTGCCCGGGCTCTTTTCGCGATCCTCGGTAGAAGCTCAAACGTGGAAACTCAGGATGATCGGAGAGATGGATAAATGGATAGGTCTTGTTGTCGCGAAAGACCACGTTGTACGGCGGCTCCAATCGCTTGATGAGCGTTTGTTCCAACAACAGCGCCTCGGATTCGCTCTGAGTGACAGTTACCTCCACGTTGCGGATGCGCCTGACCATGGCCCGTGCCTTGCTGGGTAGTCGTGTCTTGGCGAAGTAGCTGGAAACGCGCTTCTTCAAATTGCGCGCCTTACCAACATAGAGGACATCGCCAGCCTCATCGAGCATGCGGTACACGCCAGGTTTGCTGGTCAGCGAACGAAGAAAGGAAGTCTTGTCAAAGACTGCTTGACTCATGCGCCCGTCAAGTCACGGGATTCACGGCATCGGTCGGGACGACAGGATTCGAACCTGCGACCACCACACCCAGTTTTCGGTCGAATCAGCTCTATGCCATTGAATTGAAAAGACAAACCAGATTTCTGCATTCCCCGCAATTGTTCACCACGCGACACAGGGTATCATCATGCGACAGTTCTTCGGAGGAGACAAGGAGCATGTGTGAAGGCTGCAATCCCTGCGTAGGTAACTACGGTATTTCCGCAATACAGAATTTCTGATAAGCTTCTGTGATAACGAATCTCCGCTGCCAAGCGAGCACACATGAGCGAAACACTGGTCATTTCCAGCAGAGGTCAGATAACCCTGCCCGCTGCTCTGCGCAGGCGCCTCGGTATTAAGGGCGGGGATGTGATTATCCTTGAAGAACGTGGCACCGAAGTAGTTTTCAAGCCGGGTGTTGTGCTGGAATACGCGCAATACAGCGACGATGACATGAATGCCTGGGATAAGGAGGATCAGCTATCTGAGGAAGAGCGAGCCAGGATACTGGAGCGTCTGCAGCACCTCGATCAATGAGGCTGTTTCTGGATGCCAACGTCCTGTTCACGGCGGCCCATAACCCCAAGGGGAAAGCGTCACTTATCATCGAACTGGGCATTCAAGGTCAGTGGGCGCTCTGCACGAGCCGCTACGCGGTGGAAGAGGCAATGCGCAACCTAGAGCGGAAATACCCTGACTGCCTTGATCGCCTGGGCATCCTCGTTTCGAGCATGGGGTTGGTTGAACATTACAGAACACCCCGAATTCTGGAAGGACTGGCTGAAAAGGACCAACCCATCCTTCAAGCTGCGCTCGCTTGTGAGGCAACACACCTACTCACGGGGGATTTAAGGGATTTCGGGCCGTTCATGAATCGACCACACGAAACCCATCAAGTATTGATACAAACCGTTGGTGATTTCTTGAAGGGAATGTAATGGTCGGGACGACAGGAT
>CAZNYE010000515.1:0-1703 GCA_964577185.1 uncultured Pseudomonadales bacterium
AGCTTGGCCAGAGCAAGCAAGCCCGCCCCGACGGCAAACATGGCGAGGCAGCGTGTGCGGCGGTGTCGTCGCCAGTAGCCGGGCGCAAGGCTCAAGGCCCCTGTCAGCAGCGCCGCGGCGAGCAGCAGCACCTCCGTGGACTCGTCAAGGAGCCAGCCGATGGGCAGGCTGGCCGCAAGCCCGATCAGCAGCGGAGTGAAGGTGCAGTGCAATCCGCAAGAGAGAGACAACGCCATGCCGGCGCGATCGATTGCCGCGTCAATCCCATCTCTCCGCTCCCTCAACCGCACGTGTCCTGGCAGCACTATTCCGCATGGTACAGACTGGCGCCGTAAAACGGATCTACTTTCCTGCGAACGGTCCAAAACATCCGGCAAGCGGCATTCACGAAGGAGCGGGCGACGCGATGCAGGAACGAAATAAGGCCGTGGCTCGTGGCTCGTGATTCGTGAAAAACCTTAAAGGCGATGTTGCGCGCGCCAAGCGGCGCGCGCCTCGTCCTGACGGCCCTCTCACGCACTTCGCCTCGCAGCGTGGTGAAAAATGCAGGCTAGAAGTTGGGTGGGAGAGCATTCGGTCCCTCAATCCGGACGGACGAAGAATGACACCTCTACTTTTCCGCCGTCAGAGACGACAGCAATCCGCAGACTCCCTCTTTATCGATAGGTCACCCAGATAGGGCTCGACCAAGCCAACTCGCCATCTTCCTGCTCGACTCGAACGTAGTACCAGTGCTCCCCTGAGTCAGCATCATTGTCGACGTATTCGAACTCTACCTCTTGCTTGCCGGGCTCGACTTGGTAAATGTAGGCTGCATCGCGAATGAGATGCACCGCTGATACCTCTCCGGTGCCTCGCACTCGGACGCAAATCGGCAGCCTCTCGCTGCTGGTGAAGTCTTCACCCATGAAATGTTCGCCGACGCGGAAGTCGAGGATGATATTGTCCGTCGCTCCGTAAGTGCGGCGCTGACGGATGGCGTCGTGGATGCTTTCTCGGCTGGTATCGGGCGTATAAACCATGGCGTAAGAGATATGCGTCGAATAGTGGTCTGAGCTGGCAATGGTTCCGATACGATAGCCCTTCTTCCAGGCGTTCCACACCATGCCCGGCTCCTGAAAACCACCTGGCGCTTCGCCCCCGCGGCCGTCCATGATGCCACGCGGGGCGTTCTTGTGCTCGTAGTTCTGCCGGGCGCCTTGGTAGATTTCGACCACCACGTCGACCTCGGGATCGTTGTCGGTCCAGTCAGTTCCCATACTGTTGGTGCCTGAAGTGTGCGGAATTGCCAGGCCGTTGGTCTTTTTCACCACGTCGTAGAGCAGCTTCGTGTCATTGCGGATGCCGCTGCCGAAACTCATGCTGTTGAAGGTCAGCAACTCGCCATCAGGGCTGTCGGGCAACATGAAGCGAGGGTCGATTCTTTGGAAGAATGGCACGATAGGATATTCGCGGTGCGTGTAGACCATGTTGCGATGGCCCAAGGGATTTCCGAGGTTTCTCTCGTAGCCATACAAGGTCGAGAAACGTTCCGGGAAATGGTACATGTCGGCCATCTTCTGAGTGATGAAGTTCCAATAGTCGGTGCCGCCGGCCTGGTGGTCGGTGGAGGCCCCGAAATCCATCTCGGCGGCGTCGATCATGTAGCGATAGAACTCGGGCAGCGTACCGTCATCCATGCCGCCTACGTCTTGTGACAACTC
>CAZNYE010000516.1:0-5527 GCA_964577185.1 uncultured Pseudomonadales bacterium
TCCTCGAACATGTGTTCGATTTCCATCGCTTTTCCCACGCGGTAGCAAAGATATTCGGCGATGGTGTTGTCGGGAAGTACTTTGTTCGATTCTTTCAGAATTTGTTCGGGTTCGATTTCTTCGCGGCTTTGCACTTTCGAAATATCTCTGCCCCTGCCAGTGACGATCTCATCGACAGCGTTTTCCAGAGCTCGGCTACACTTGGCGGCTTCATCGACGGATTTCAGAATCTCGGCGAACATCCAATCCAATTCGCTGTTGTCCGATCCGTCATCGAGCATGGATTCGAGCTCGTACAGCCCCTCCTGCGCCCACCAGGACAGGCCGAAAGCTTTTTCCAAATGAGCCTTGGTGTTCTTCAGCTTCTCCAAAGTACGTTCGGTATCCATTGTCTCTCTCCCTCGGGGCAAGGGCATCGGCATGTGCGCGCCAAGCCGCTCATTGTTTTTGGTTCTTTTGTGAATATGCGAAAAAATCGAAAGAAATGTCAACCTGACTGATTGGGTATTAGGTTTACTAAGTGTGTGCGTATTTGACTCTTCACGAGGGTATTTGGCCTAAATCATGGTGAGGGCAGCCCAATATCAAGGAGGGCAAATGTCGAGGGGGAAAGCAGAATGCACTCAGTCAGGAGTTGTTCTCTCGGACGCTTTGCGCCTCAACACTTCATCAACAAGTGACATCTTGCTGGTTATTCAGGGGAAAGCTGTCAGAGTTTTCGCTAGACTCAACAATTTTTGACAGCTGTAGCTGTTCGCGCTTCCCTGTGGAAAGCTAGGGAAACTCCCCGATAGGGTGATTCTGTGTCACCAGATTGCGAGTGCAGTGATCATGGTCTGGTCAGTGCTAAGGAACGAAGCAATGATCTCCCATTGCGATGTTCGCGGGCATCGTCGGCAACGAGCGTACTCAGCATGCACGCGACTTGAATCGGTAGGCCGTCTTGGAGAGCAGGGGGCGTTGGGTTATCGCCAATGTTCAAATTCGACCTTGCTGGTTCACTGCGGGACCGGCATGCCCGTCGCCTACGAATGCGGAGATCGATTTCCCGTAGGGGCCGGGCCTGCCCGGTCCGCAATAGGCCCTCTCCGCCGCGAACGCTCGCACAGATTCACGATGCGGAAAGTCCTGCATGATCTAGCCTTACAGGCTGGCCCGCTCCGCTTCGAGGCGCGCCAACCTCGATTCCAGCCCTTGCCGCTTTTCGAGTTCGGAAGCCACCACCTGTCGAGGCGCGCGCTCGCGAAAATTGGCGTTTTCCAGCTTCGCTGCAACTCGTGCGAGTTCTCCTTGCGTCTTGGTGACCGCCCTATCAAGACGCGCTCGTTCGACGGCCAAGTCCATCACGCCTTCAAGTGGCACCAATAGTTTGAGCTCTCCCAAGAGTTCAAAGGCCGAGGGCGGTGCACGCTCGCCTTCAGAAAGAAAACCCACGGATTCCACGCGCCCCAGATGTCGAATCATCGACTCGGTGTGCGAGAGCTTCCCCTTCGCCTCGGCGACCGCCTTCTCAGAACCCTGCAATAGGAGCGGTACAGACCCCCCGGGAGGCAGGCCCCGGTCGCTACGCATGGTGCGCACAAAGCTGACAATGCCGCGCATCCAATCGAAATCAGCTTCGGCCTTGGTATCGATCGCCGCGTGTCGTTCCGTTGGATAAGGCTCAAGCATGATCGTTTCGCCCTCGATACCGAGCCGCTTCGCCACCGGGTGCCAGAGGGCTTCGGTAATGAAGGGCATCAAGGGGTGCAGTGCGCGCAGCAGGGTTTCAAGGGTTTCAAGCAAACAGGCTTGGGTGGCCGTGGCACGCGCATCCTGTCCCGCCGCCGCCCACAAACTCGGCTTGGCGACTTCAAGGTACCAGTCGCAGTATTCGTGCCAGGTAAATTCATATTGGCTTTCGGCGAACAAGTCGAATCTGTATTCCCGCAAGGCTCTACGCCAACCCTTGATGCGGGTTGCGAGGCGACTTGCGACCCAGCGCTCGGCCAATCCCTGCTCGCGGGGATGCGTAAGGTCGAATGAAGCGGTATTTGTTAGCACAAAACGCGCCGCGTTCCAGAGTTTGTTGCAGAAATTCCTGTAGCCGTCCACGCGCTGCAAATCAAAGCGCAGGTCTCTGCCGGTGGAGGCCAGTGCCGCGAATGTGAAGCGAAGGGCATCCACGCCATGCGCATCTATGCCATCTGGATATTCATTGCGGGTCGTGCGCTCGACCTCTAGTGCGAGCTGCGGTTGCATGAGATTGCTGGTGCGCTTTTGAACCAGGGCCTCTAGGTCTATGCCATCGACCACGTCGAGTGGGTCCAGTCCGTTGCCGCGCGACTTGGCCATTTTCTTTCCTTGCGCATCGCGGATAAGGCCATGGATGTGCACCTGCTGGAAGGGAATCTGGTCTAGGAGGCCGAGGGTCATCATCATCATGCGGGCGACCCAGAAGAAGATGATGTCGTGTCCCGTGACCAAGACCGTTGTAGGGTGGAAAGTACTCAAGCGCTCAGTGTCTTTAGGCCACCCCAAAGTTGCAAAGGTCCAGAGCGACGAGGAAAACCAGGTTTCCAGTACGTCTTCATCTTGCCTCAGCGGAATATCGCCAAGCTTGTACTTGCTGCGCACTTCCGCCTCGTCGCGTCCCACAAAGGCATTGCCTGCCGCATCGTACCAAGCCGGAATTCTATGTCCCCACCACAATTGCCGACTGATGCACCAGTCGCGTATGTCGCCCATCCAAGCATTGAACAGATTGGCGTAGCGAGCAGGCACGAACTCCACCCTGCCAGTCTTGACGGCATCCACGGCAAGGTCGCGCAGCACGTCCATACGCATGAACCACTGGTCGGTCAGCAAGGGTTCTATGATCGCGCCGGACCTATCGCCGCGCGGAATCTGCGCTCGGTACTCTTCTTTGCCCGCTAGCAGTCCCGCTTCGTCAAGCAATTCCACCACCCGATCACGCGCCTTGAAACGATCAAGACCTTGTAGGGGAGTCGGCACCTGGTTGTTCAGTCGCGCGTGCTCATCGAAAATGTTGCTTTCAGGAAGCGCATGGCGCTTGCCAATCTCGTTGTCGTTGAAGTCATGCGCGGGCGTGATCTTGAGGCAACCTGTGCCGAACTCCATGCTCACGTAGCTATCGCCGATCACCGGCACTTCTCTTTCGATGATCGGCACGCGCACACGCCCGCCGATCAGATGGGCGAACCGAGGGTCGTCGGGATGTACCGCGACCGCTGTGTCGCCGAGCATCGTCTCGGGGCGCGTGGTTGCGACGGTGACAAACTGCCCGGATTCACCAACAATCGGATAACGAATCTTCCACAGATAGGTAGACTCTTCCTCGTTCTGTACTTCGAGATCGGAGATTGCCGTGCAAAGCACGGGATCCCAGTTCACCAGTTTCTGACCCCGATAGATGTATCCGGCCTCATGGCAGCGTACGAATGCTTCTAGGACGGCCTTCGCGTAGTCGGGATCCATGGTGAAGCACTCGTGGGACCAATCAAGCGATGAGCCCATGCGCCGCAGTTGATTGCAGATCTCGCCACCGGATTCTTCCCGCCACTTCCAGACCTTTTGAACGAATTTCTCGCGGCCAAGAGATGCCTTGTCGAGATTCCTTTGTGCCAGCTTGTTTTCAACGATCATCTGCGTGGCGATGCCGGCATGGTCAGTGCCCATCTGCCAGAGCGCACGCCTGCCTTCCATGCGATTGAAACGGATCAGGGTGTCCATGAGGGTGTGCTCGAAGGCATGTCCCATGTGCAGCGTGCCGGTCACATTGGGCGGAGGGATCATGATGCAGTAGGGCTCGCCCTCATGGCTGGCTTCAAAGAAGCCCGATGCTTCCCACCACTCATAGAGGGGGGACTCTATGGCCTCATGGTCGAATCCGTGATCGAGCAGGCTTTGGTCGAATTCGGGGCGTTTGGCTTTCGGCGTCAACATCAGGCTTCCCAGTCTTCAAGCCGGTGGTGGTGCAATTCGTTCACTTGCGTCCGATAGTAGCGGTACTTTTCGCGTGACGCCGCTCGTGAGGACGCCACCACGATCTCGGCGACTCGCGAGAAGCGGTCCCAGCCTTCAGGAGGAGTGTCGAGGAGATTGATCAGCAAGCGCGGCTCACCTCCCAATTCTCCAAGCTGGCCAATCGCGATGTGCACGCGCGATTTGCTGTCCGGCTCGGCACCGAGGCTGTGAGGCAGGAATCGCTCTCGCGGATACTGCCACATGAGGTCATCCAAATCTTTCGCCGCCGCCTCATCCCGTGCGAGCAAAAGTACTGAAATATTTGCGTCGCGGCCCTTCAGGGCGAGTCGGCAGGCGAACCGCGCGCGCGCCTCCTCGCCTTGATCTGGAAGCTCGTAGAAATCAACCCTCGTCAATGTACTTCCGATTGTGACAGGAGATACTCGAACAATACGCCCACACCGGCGCCGGTGGCACCCTTGTCGCTGCCACTTTTCCAGGCGGTGCCGGCAATATCTATATGCGCCCAGGACATTCCCTCGGTGAAGGTCGAGAGAAACGCGGCGGCGGTGATGGCGCCAGCCTTCGGGCCACCGATATTGGCGAGGTCGGCGAGTGGGGTTTTGAGTTGCTCCCTGTAGTCCTCCCAGACCGGCAGGCGCCAGACCCTGTCTCCTGAGAATTCACCGGCTTCAATGAGCGCCTCGGCAAGTGTGTCGTCAGGTGTAAAGAGTCCGGAGGTTTGGTCGCCAAGCGCGACAATGCATGCACCCGTCAGGGTTGCCAAGTCAATCACAGAGCGAGGTTCCAATTTGCGCGCGTAGGTGAGGGCGTCACAGAGCACAAGCCGACCCTCGGCGTCCGTGTTGAGAATCTCCACGGTGGTGCCAGACATGGTGGTGACCACATCGCCTGGCCGTGACGCTTTCCCACTCGGCATGTTCTCGGCGGCTGCGGCGATGGCGATGACATTCAAAGGCAGCTTGGCCTCGGCGGCGGCGTGAATCGCACCGAGTACGGCAGCGGCGCCACACATATCGAACTTCATTTCGTCCATGGACTCGGGCTTCTTCAGGCTGATGCCGCCGGTATCGAAGGTAATCCCTTTGCCGACTAGAACGATAGGTGGTGAGTTGGGATCCTCCGCGCCCAGGTAATCGAGGCGAATGAGACGGCCCTCACGCGCGCTGCCACGGGAAACGGACAGGAAGGCGCCCATGCCCATCTCCTCCATGTCAGATTCCCCAAGCGAACTACAAGCGAGTCCGTGCAGCTCCGCCAAGTGTTTCGCTTCGGACAAGAGGAAATCTGGCGTACATTCGTTGCCAGGCAGATTGCCGAGTTCACGCGCTAGGCTCTGCCCTGAATTGAAGGCATCGGCAAGCGCCAGCGCCCGATCGTGGCTTTGCTCGGAGCAGAGAGTGAGGGATTCCACCTGTGGTTTCTCGCGCGCTTCCGACTTGTGTTTCCGGAAGCTATAGAGCTCGCTTGACAGGCTGGCCAGAAAAGTCCTGACAACGCGCCCGTGGTCGGCACCCTCAACGTCGAGACCGTCGATTGA
>CAZNYE010000517.1:0-2004 GCA_964577185.1 uncultured Pseudomonadales bacterium
CAAGGGTGGTCACGCCGCCCGACACGACCACCGGTTTGTCCGAAAGCTCTGCAAGACGGAGCGAAGCCCCAGGCCCCTCTCCCACCCCCAGCATCATGCCGTCGCGACCTATGTCTGTATGCACGAATCCGGCGAGCGGCAGCTCTTTGACCCCGAGCACATATTCTTCAAGCTCAATCTCGAGGGTTCGAGTCCAGCCTCGCACGGCAATTTTGCCCGACCGCGTATCGAGGCCGAGCAAACACTTTCCGGGCGCGGCAAGGCAGGCCTCTTCGAGAAAGGATCTCTCCTCTATAGCTCTAGTCCCGAGGACGACTTGGCTGGCCCCGGCTTCGAACAGGGCATCCATGGTCTGAAGCGAGCGAATCCCGCCCCCTACCTGCACAGTAATTCCGGTGAGCGCGCCACATATTCGCGAAATCAGAGCGTGATTGACCGGCGCGCCGTCAAACGCCCCATCAAGATCGACAACATGGAGTCTCTGGCATCCTTGCTCTGCCCAGGACTCGGCGACCGCCAAGGGATCGTCCGAAAAGACCGAGACGTCCGTCTTCTCTCCCTGACGCAGGCGCACACACTGGCCGTTTCGAATATCTACGGCAGGAATCAGCAGCATGCCTCGCCCCTATATATGAAGTGCAGGCAGTTCCCGCGAGGGACTTGCCTGGTCAGTCCTGACAGCCTTCAAAGCACGCCCTTGGATGAGGGACTGCGCCCTTCGAATCGTGGGTCCGGGGCGATCGCCATGCGCAGGGCGCGTCCGAACGCCTTGAATATGGTTTCAGCCTGATGGTGACTGTTGCGTCCAGCGAGGTTGGTAATGTGCAGGGTGATGTGGGCGTGATTGACCAGACCTTGGAAGAATTCGCGCACAAGATCCACGTCAAAATCACCGACACGCGGCCGCGAATAGGAGACACCATACTCAAGCCCGGGACGACCGGAAAAGTCTATGACCACGCGTGAAAGTGCTTCGTCCAAGGGCACATAGGCGTGTCCATAGCGGGCGATGCCCTTCTTATCGCCGAGGCTCTTGACAAGTGTCTGTCCCAGGGTGATCCCTACATCTTCCACCGTGTGATGAGCGTCCACCTCTAGATCGCCAACTGCCTTCACCTTGAGGTCAATAAGGCCATGCACGGCGATCTGCTGCAGCATGTGCTCAAGAAAGGGAATGCCCGTCGAGAGTTCATGTGCGCCCTGGCCGTCGAGGTTCACCGACACCGACACCTGTGTTTCCTTGGTGTTGCGCTCTATCTCGGCGCTGCGAGCGCTCATGAGTTGTTCTCCCCCAAAGGGCCGGATCAAAAGGCGAAGTATAACGACAAGGCAACTACAACCTGTCGAGTAAGCTCCCCCAGGGCAGGAATCGATTTTCTGTATGTGAGCGAATCCAAGTCCCAAGCTCCGAGGGCACGGCGTTTCTCGAACGAAGCTCAGCCATCAAGGCGATCACTGGTGATCGTTCCCCTGCCTGCCATCCTGGTAGTGCTTCGGCGACGGTAAGCAGACGAACCAGGCACACCAGTTGTTCGTCCTTCAAACTTGCGGCGGCAGCGGACCATTCGTCCTTTTGACAGTGCATGAGCGGCGCCAGTTCTTCGACTTCCTCGGCGCTGAATCCGAAGTTCGGCTGGTCAAGATCTGCGCTTGCCGAGAGTAGTCTCTCCATGCGCCTGGCATCGGGCGTCACTCGCGCGCTGGGGTCAAAGGTGTGAACTACGGACAAGAGATTGGAACAGCCTGGTGGAGGATCGCTCGTTATTGTGCATTGGTTAAGAGCACGGATAGTATGGCCGCGATCATGGCCCCTTGGGTACCCAGCAAGGCTATAGTCAGCCAAAACATGCGGCTGTTTACTGACTCAAATCCCGCGTCCATCTTGTTGGAGAGATTTCTTACCTCCACGCTGAGGCTCTCAACGCTTGTTTCCAACGCGCCCACACGGATTTCCAGCGCACTCACTCTGTTTTTGAGCGACTCTAGATCACTTCTGATTGGTGC
>CAZNYE010000518.1:0-3141 GCA_964577185.1 uncultured Pseudomonadales bacterium
ATAACGTGGACACCTGCGCTCGAGTCTGCCACTCGCCCACCGGCTACGGCCTGAAACAAGCCTACGGCACATCGGCGGGCACACAGCACTTTGATTCGGTTATGAGCGCAGACCTCATTATGGTGATTGGCGCCAACCCCACAGAAGGACACCCGGTGTTCGCATCGCAGCTAAAACGCCGCCTGCGACAAGGGGCGAAGCTCATCGTCCTGGACCCAAGGCGCATAGACCTGGTCCGCTCACCGCACATTGAAGCCACGCTGCATCTGCCGCTTTTGCCTGGTACCAACGTGCCTATGATGAACGCCTTCGCGCATGTGGTGGCCACTGAAGGACTGGTAAATGACGCATTCGTCGATGAACGCTGTGACCTCGAGTCCTTTGAAGAGTGGCTTGAGTTCGCGCGCGGCAGAGAAAACGCGCCCGAAGCCGTTGCGGAGGTTACGGGAGTCAGCGCGGACAAGATACGCGCCGCTGTGCATCTCTATGCATCTGCGGAAAGCGCCACCATTTACTACGGCCTAGGGGTCACCGAGCACAGCCAAGGCTCCACCATGGTGATGGCCATGGCCAACCTCGCCATGGCGACCGGCAATATCGGGCGTCCCGGCGTCGGGGTTTGCCCGCTACGTGGTCAAAACAACGTCCAAGGCTCCTGCGACATGGGTTCTTTTCCGCACGAACTCTCCGGCTATCAACAGATTGTCGATGCAAAAGTGCGCGACAAGTACGAGCAGGCGTGGCAGGTAAGGCTGCTGCCCGAGCCTGGAATGCGTATTCCAAATATGCTCGACGCGGCGCGCGGTGGCACATTCAAGGGCGTATTCATCCAAGGCGAAGATCTCGCGCAATCCGATCCCAATACCCAAGGCGTTGAAGCCGCACTTGGCAACATGGATTGCGTTATCGTTCAAGATCTCTTTTTGAACGAAACCGCCAAGTTCGCACATGTGTTCTTGCCCGGCACATCCTTCCTTGAGAAAGATGGCACCTTCACCAATGCCGAACGACGCATCAATCGCGTGCGCAAGGTGATGGCACCCAAGACGGGCCTATCCGAGTGGGAAGTGGTGCAAGCCCTTGCGGGCGAGCTCGACTATCCCATGCACTACGAATCCGCGGAAGAGATCATGCACGAAGTGGCCAGCCTGACTCCAGACTTTGCCGGAGTCTCCTTCGAAAAGCTTGATCGCTTGGGGAGTGTGCAATGGCCGTGCAATGAGCAGGCACCTGAGGGCACGCCCATCATGCACCAGCAGCACTTCGTGCGGGGCAAGGGTCGATTCATGCTTACGCAGTACCAACCCACTGAAGAGCGCGCCAGCCGACGATTCCCGCTGCTTCTCACCACCGGCCGGATACTCACGCAATACAACGTCGGTACACAAACTCGCCGCACCAAGAACATAGACTGGCTGGATGAGGATCAACTCGAAATCCACCCGGCGGACGCTGAAGTTCGCGGCGTGCGCACTGGCGACTGGGTTTCCATCGCCAGTCGCATGGGCGAGGTGGTCCTGCCGGCGAGCGTGACGGAAAGAGTCGTGCCTGGGGTCGTCTATACCACCTTCCACCACCCCTCCACGGGCACCAATGTGGTGACCACGGATCTCAGTGATTGGGCGACCAATTGCCCCGAGTACAAGGTCACGGCCGTGGAGGTTCGCCCCGCAAACCATATGTCGGATTGGCAGCTTCAGTTCAAAGATCGAGAAAAAGCGCAGCGCGACCTGTTTAGAGCGGCATGACCGACGACAGCATCCTTGCCACGCCCCTGATCGCGGGAAGTTTGCGCCGACAGGTCACTCGTGTATCTGAGGGCGGCGTGGTGCCGCACAGCGACCAGATCACGGTCGAAGAGCCGCTTGAGGTACGTCTTTGCCACAAGGACGGCGGGACGCGCAGGGAGCAGAGTATTTCCGTCACCATGCGCACGCCTGGAAACGATGAGGAGCTCGCGCTCGGATTTCTTTTCGGCGAGGCCATCATTCGCGGGGCCGCGGATGTCGCGTATGTCGAGCATTGTGGTCCTCCAAGCCCCGACAAGGGCCTGCAAAATGTTCTGCGGGTCGATCTCGCCGACTCGGTGAGCGTAGACTTCGAGGTGCTCAAACGGCACTTCTATACAAGCTCGAGTTGCGGTGTGTGCGGCAAGGCATCCCTTGAAGCGATTCGCATGACACTTCCGGAGCGAGAGGCCTCCGAGTTCAAAATCAATGCCGCTTCACTCGGTGCATTGCCTGCCGCGCTGCTTCACGCGCAAGATGAATTCGCCCGTACCGGCAGCCTGCATGCCTCTGCATGCTTCGATGGACAAGGGAATATTCAACGTCTTCGAGAAGATGTCGGTCGTCACAATGCGCTCGACAAACTGGTGGGGTCTTATCTTTTTGAAGGCGGGCTGTCCCAATATGGCGTGCTCTTGAGTGGTCGCGCAAGCTTTGAGCTGATTCAGAAGGCCGCCATGGCGGGAGTCTCCCTGGTGGCGGCCATCGGCGCGCCATCGAGTCTTGCGGTTGAACTCGCTGAAGAACAGGGCATCTCGCTGATCGGGTTTCTCAAGGCAGAGGGATTCAACCTCTATTGTCACGGGCAGCGCGTACGTCCATGAACCCAGAAGAAGTGACCGGAATCATTCTTTGTGGCGGTCAGGGGCGGCGCCTCGGCGGTGTTGAGAAGCCCTTGGTTCGCGTCTCGAACAAAGCGTTGGTGGAATACGTGATTGAGCGCCTGCGGCCGCAGGTGTCGCGAATCCTGTTAAGCGTGGGCGCGAACCCGGACGACTACCGGAGCTTTGGCTGCGACCCGATCCCAGATGCCTTTCCACACCAAGGCCCACTCGGGGGCCTGGTGTCTTGCTTTGAAGCCGTGACTAGCGACTGGATTCAAACTTGTCCGGGAGATGCGCCCTGGACCGCGCCCGATCTGGTCGAGCGTCTCTTCAAAGATGCGTGCAAGCGGGGTATTTCGGTCGCGCATGATGGACAACAACGTCAGAACCTGACCATGCTCATGGGCCGCGACCACGCCAGTTCGCTGGCACGCTTCTATGGCGAGGGGGGAAGGGCCGTGCATCATTGGCTCGATGCCGAGGACATCCCATCGACAGATCTTTCTGTTATCGCTTCAAGCTTTGCAAAT
>CAZNYE010000519.1:0-4883 GCA_964577185.1 uncultured Pseudomonadales bacterium
AACTTGTGTAGCTGCCCAGAGTATATCCAAACTTTGACATCCGGGTTTTCTTGTACGTTGTCTTTACATCAATGGCAATCTTGCTTCTGTCAGACTCATCTCGCATCAAGGTGAAGTCGGGGTAATAATTCTGCTTTTCCGGCTCCTTCAATAGGTATCCTTGGGTTCTTGCATAGGTCGCTACCGCTTGACGCGTGATAATCTCAAAGATGGAGCTTATCACCTTGGTGTCCGAACCCAATGGATACACCCTACCTCTTCTATCTACAATTCCACAAACGCTATAGCCGTTTTGAATTGCGGACAGGCTCTCTAAAATGAACTGCCTCATCCCAAAACCAATGCCTCCGTCATTGAGTTTCTCAGTTCTTCAGTAGACCCCAAATGATAGAAGTGCTCGAACGGTTCTATCCTATATCCAGAAAAAGATCTGCAAAGGCGCTCGTTTCTTCGGTACCTATTCTCAAGCCACATCGAGTATATGAACGGACAAGGCAGTCGCTTCAAGCTATTTTCCAGCGCTTCCGCATCGCCTTGAGTCCAATTATTGTAGTAGTCCGCAAACCTCCCTTCATATGGCGGATCGACGTACACGAAATCTTCGGCTTCGACCTGTCTCAACATATCCTTCCAGTCCGAACAAACAAACGCCCAATCACGCCCTCGCACCTTCTGAGAAACCCAATCCACTTGATTGCATATTCTGGTGATGTAAGCCTGACTAAACCGACCAGCCTTTCTACAGAACGGTGTATTGAACCCTCCCTTTTGATTAAACCGCATCAAACCATTGAAACATGCGCGATTCAAGAACAAGAAATCGAAAGGATCCCAAAATTCGTTGAACCTCTCCCGAATTCTGTAGTAGTGCTCCTGTCCCTGCTCCAGCAATAAAGCTCCCTCACGTTCCAAAAAAATCCTAACCGACTCGGGGCTGACTTCTCCCGACAAGATTCCTTCATAGAATCGGATTACATGACGATTCGTATCACCGACCCATGCCCGTTGCGGGGCGATATTGAACAATACGGAACCTGACCCAACAAAGGGCTCTATCCATCGCCCCTGTCCTGTCCACTCCATTTTCTCGCGAATAAAAGGCACAAGCTTTGTCTTGATTCCTTGCATTTTTATCGGCGGTGCTCGGACCGCATCACCTACCACGATTTACCTCCGAATGAACATGTTCAACAGACTCTAAACCCCACCCAAGCTCCGCGCGCTTAACTCTTCTCATTGCTTTCCTCGGCACTCGGGAATTACGGCAAATTATAGGTGCCGACCAACGGTTCAGATACTCTCGTCAACACTCTCGTCAACACTCTCGTCAACAGATGCAATTTTCGCGCCAACACATACAGGTTTTGTCCCGCTGGCGAATCTTGCGACCGGGCCTTGCGGCCTAGTCTGACACCTAGTCTGACAATACTGTTCGCTTTGTCATATAATTCGATGGGTTGGGGTGTCCCCACTTACATGGACTTCAAGGAAGAATGGAGGGAAGCGTATAGATATCCTGAGATTGGCATTGATGCTGTATAGCATTTTGGTGTGGAGCGGGGCTTGGGCGCAAGTCACCGTGTCGGGGATTGTTACCGATGTGTACGATGGGGATACTCTGACCGTTGAGGCTGGGACTTGGCCGGGGTTCAAATGGAAGGGAGGTGTCAGAGTACGAGGAATCGACACTCCTGAGATTCGTGGGAAGTGCGAGGACGAGTCAGAGCTTGCAACCACGGTCCGCGACCATGTGCGCGGCCTCCTACTTGACGAATCAGTATTAGTGTGCGACGTAGCGCAGGACAAATACGGCGGGCGTGTGGTCGGCTGGGTGTTCTACAAGAACGAGCTCGGAGAGATGCGAAGTCTAGCCGATGATCTCCTTCATTTGAGCTATGCGCAAGAGTATGACGGTGGCACCAAGCCTGAATGGTGCGAGCAGGCGGAAAACGATACGGAAAACAGCACGGAAAGCGATAGCAGAGAGACTGCAGCCAAGAAGCAACCAATCGAAGCCTTGGCAGAAGTTGGCAAGGTGTGCACGCGGCTTATGACCTCGGAGTCAAGCGATCAGGTGGATGAATCAGATCCGAATCATCCCTTGAACCTGTACGATGACAACGGAAACGGTCGGATATCCTGCAGCGAGGCAAGAGCGCACGGCATTGCGCCGGTCTACCGCGGTCATCCGGCATATCCGTACATGACCGACCCGGATGGCGACGGCGTGGTGTGTGAGTAGTGTGATTCGAGCGTTCTGCTTCGACAGCAGTTAGCCACCCTTCTCACGGCCAATTGGAAGTCAATCCCATCGTTGCTCAGATAGCTTAACCACTCGCGTCTTTGGCTCTGGGGTTTGCGTCGCGCGCACCCAGCGGAAGCACATGGTGCCCTGGTCATGGCCGGTGGTTTCAAGCCAGTTCGGCAGGCCGGGGTCGTTGTGCGCGACGATGATCTTGACCGACCCATCCGGCTCATAGTGAGCGAGGTGCTTATTGGTGTGTACGCGGTGGTATCTGTAGTCGAGTGATTCCATCCAGTAGTTGCTGAGCTGGAAATTCCAGTATTCACACTCAGGCGGCGTAACTTCAATCAGCAGTGCCTCATCTTCTTTCAAGGCCCAATGACTATGGTAGTAGGCGATATTGGGATCACCGCCAGCCGCCAAAGACACGTCAGGATCAAATCTTGGCAATTGATTACTGTGCTTCTGAAAGCCTTTCGCCCACTTCGCAAACAAGAGCGACGCACCTGCCACCAGCGTGCCCGCTGACTTGAGTCCGTCGTCAACCTGCTTGGCGGTCAGCGGCGTCGGACAGTTCTCAGCCCCGCCCCCGATGCACTCGATGTCAAGCTCGGCTGGTAGTTCACGCTCTCTATCAAGAAAGGTCTGCCGCACCATGAGGGTTCCGGTTTCCGGCACCATAGGCAACCAATTCTTCTCTTTCGGGGAAGCGCTCAGGAGGATTTCGAAACTGCCGTCCTCTTCAATCTCAATATCTGCGGCTTCCAAATAGGTTGTGACAGGCTCTCCGCCTGCTTGTCCATAATGACCTGAACGTGTCCCAAAACCAAGGTATTTGATAGTGTTGCGCTTTCCCCGGATTCGGTATTCAAGGTCTCCGCGAATCGCCGCCGTCTGATAGTAGTTGTCTGGATTATCGGCACCGAGTTTGACGGTTTCATTGGCAATTCGATGGAAGACCGGTGCCCGCGGGTCCGCATGCTCAATGAACGCCAAGAGTCCGCCGCGGGCGAGACGACTGAGATACCTGTAACCCTCCGCTTGATTGAACGCATCGCTTGGCGCCCCGGGGAAGTTCAGCGAGGCACCAGCCGCCTTGAGCGTATCGCAGAACTCATCCCAAGCCTTGCCCGAAACTACGCGCCGAGCGGCAAGATCTTCTTCGGCCTTTCCGCGAAGCTTCAACGATATCAAAGAGATTCGTCGAAACAGTGCCAACACTGCAATAGCGAGTTTTCTCATTTCCAGCGAGCCTCGTGCGATATATGGGCGAATCCAACAGCTCCATGCCGTTAGGCATCCATGGGCGGGCGCTCAGATTCCACCGATGAGAGCATTTCGGCAAAGAGCTCCCTTGCATTGTTTCGGTACTCTTCAATGGAGGCAACCGCCGGGACCGCCCTTGATGTTGAGCCAATCCCCGGGATGCGTCCAATCATGGTTGTGCCGGAGACAGAGAATATGCCTGAATAAGATCTTCCTTTATGTTCAACGACTAGTTGCGTGGTTGAAACGGACATGTCTTTCGGATTCTCGCGCTAGAACTCGCATTAGTTTACCCTCTCGGCAAGGTCCATGTAGCGTTGATGCAGTCGCTCCACCTGCTCATCGAGATGGGCAAAATCCGAGTCGTTCATGATCACATCGTCCGCCATGGCGAGCCGCCGGTCGTTTGACATCTGCGCCGTGATAATGGCGCGCACTGTGGACTCGTCCCCGCCATCTCTTGCAAGCGTCCGCCTCACTCTCACCTCCTCTGGCGCATCCACCACCAGTACGCGGTCCACGAGCCGCACCTGACCTGTCTCCTGAAGGAGAGGCGTTACCAGCATCGCGTATGGAGAGCTCGCCTGTGAAAGCCGACGTTGCAACTCATCTCCAATCAATGGATGCAACAGCGCTTCGAGCCACAAGCGTTCTTCCTCATGCGCGAACACGACTTCACGCAAGGCTTTCCGATCAAGCGTGCCATCGGAATTCAGAATTCCTCGTCCGTGGCGCGCTGTGATGCTTCCAAGTGCCGGGCATCCTGGTTCCACCACCACCCGGGCCGCGACATCCGCGTCCGCAATCACAATGCCGCGCCGTGCGAATCCCTCTGAAACCGCAGACTTGCCGGAACCAATTCCTCCGGTGAGCCCGACCACAAAACTCATAGTTGAATCCACTCGATTGGTCCCTGTATGAAAAGTCCCGCAAGGCCGCCCAATGCCAGGAACGGCGCAAAAGGCACCTGCCCACTCAACCCTTCACCGCCCTTCTTCCTGCCGAGAAGCGCCCAGAGCAATCCGCTTATCGAAGCGACGAGCACCACGGCGGGCAAATCCTGCCAGCCAAGCCAGGCACCTATGGCCGCGAGCAGCTTAAAGTCCCCGTAGCCCATGCCTTCCACACCTCTGAGCAACCTGTGCGCTTGGAATAGCAGCCACAGGATTCCATAACCAGCAAAGGCACCAATAACGGCACTCGCAAGATCCGCAAACATCTCCATGACGTTCAATAGCAAACCCAGCCACAAAAGGCTCAGTGTGATGACATCGGGCAGCGTGAGGGTGCGCGCATCTATCACCGCAAGTGCGAGCAAGCCGGTCACGAACACTAGACCGGCAAGTGCTTGAAAACTGAATCCGAATACCAT
>CAZNYE010000520.1:0-9794 GCA_964577185.1 uncultured Pseudomonadales bacterium
GACGCGAGCAATTCGACCGTCACGAACGAGTGCGGCGGCAGGGCAGCAATATGGTTTTCGCTTAAGTTGAGGCGCTTGAGACCGGCAAAGTCCTCGAACAGCGTACCCAGCACACGGTGGATGCCGCGGGCCGAAAGGTCCAAGGAGACGACTAGGCCGGCGGGACTGGTCAGTTCGTCAACAAGGCCACAGAGCACCAGGCCGGCTTGAGTAACCAGAACGCGGCCAACCACCGCCTTGGTGGATTGGTTCTGCACCACGAGCGTGTGGGACCTGCCGGCGCAGTTGTCGTTCTTATCCACGCCAACCGTGAATGTGTACTGCGCATCGGCTCCTGTCCCGGATTTTGCAATCGTTGCATTCGAGACAAAATCCTCGGCGGCGGAAACCGTAAAGTCGAGGTCGGCGCCCGCACAGGCCCCCGGCAGATCTCCACTCGCTGAGAAACGCGCTGAATGCGTCTGCCCAAGCGATGAGAAACTGAAGCTCAATGGGAAATCTGGAAACACCTTCTCGTATGGACAGCCGCGAAACAAGCTCGCCACAATGTCCCAGGCATCGTTGATCGCCTTGGCAGCGTTGACCGGCCCGTCAAGTGCCGTGGTGAGTTCTTCGCCTTCAACGCCCGAAGGATCCAACTCGTTATCAAACTTGACCTTTGGATTTGAAAACCTGAGTTCAGACACGCGGCTGCCGTATTCCGTGTAGCCCTCGTCCTCGCACTGATCTCGGTACGCCATGATGGTTCTTCTACATTTGGGCCGGGTAAAGTCTTGATTGACGTAGCCAAAGCCGGAGGGTCTGTAGGGGAAACTCACAGGCTCATCGAGACTTAAGTCCTCCTTCTGTTCATACCGATCATGAAAGAGGCCTAGGTTGTGTCCTAGTTCGTGCTGGAAGGCATCCGCCGCATCACATCCCTCCCCCAGCCTGGTAACGCCGAACCCGCTGCCGCGCCATGCCCGCTTGATCAGCATATCGACACAACTATCCTTATCTGTGCGAGATGCACAATTGCGCTCTGCCCATATCTGGTGGGATCTGCCAAAAGTGTAGGCTATCCCGCAGAAGCCGGAGGCTTTCGCCACAAACAGATTCACCAGATCGGCCGCGTGCTGCTCCCTCAGGGTATGCACTTCGTCGAGCACACCTTCCGGGTCGTCCTCATGTCCCTTCTCATTGGCAAGCAACACCAGATCGTCTCCGAGTGACTCATCTGATTCCACGTAGTCCACTTTTTCAATCTTTGTGGTGATGCGTCGGTGGCCGACCCCGCTATTGATCAACGACTGATTCGTCTTCTCGGCTTCCGCCCTGATGGTCGCTTCCACTTCCGCCTTGCCGCCCTCCCGCTCCTCCGCCTTGGGCGTGTAGAGTGCGAGCACCGTCAGTTCATCCACCTCTTCGTCCTGACTCACTGCGGCCGCCACATCCGAAGATGTCCCGTGCAGAGATTGATGGTCGATTGTCGGCAAAGGCGCTTCTAGTATGTCATCCCCATGCAAGCGCACTTTTACCGCGTCAACTTCATTGATTAAGACCTCGATAACACCGCTGTCTGTAGACAATGCCGACGATTTTCTTGAGCGAACGGAAAAAGTTCCACGCGCGGAGGACACGTTTCCCCTCACAATCCCTTCAGGACTCATATAGAAACTTGCGTAGCCACCTTCCTCAAGGGACGCATAGACGAATGATCCGCCCTCTGGAATCTCACGACGGTGCGGCTCTCTCACGCGCAATTCCACATCGGAAAAGAGGTTCAACACCAGTTGCTCGGCGTGTTCGAGCTGCCTGCCATCGAGCACCGCCAAACGGCTGCGCAGGATCAGTGGGTCGGCATAGAGCGCATCGCGTTCCTCTCTGTCCAAATAGGCGTATGTCTCTTCAAAGAGCATCTCGGCATTCGCGGGAGGCGCAATCAATAACAGACACCAGCACACGAAAAGTGCCATTGTCGAGCGAGCCAGGTGTTCGGGGAGCAATTTCGCTGTGCCATTTATCATGTCTCTGACGGCCCTCGCTCTTGCCACATCCAAGACCAGCGGTGATATTACCTAAACCGAGTGCCAGCGGCGCGAACCCACAGAAGCAAGAGGGCCACCGCGCACATCAAGATCAACCAAGCATGTCCCCAGCGCTGATAGGGAGTAGTCCCTTTCTTCAGATCAACCTCGGCGGCAAGCACTTCACGCGAGTTTTGCCCAAGAGCTGACTGTATGGTGCCGTCTGCCCGCACCACCGCCGTCACACCGTTGTTGGTGGCACGGACAACAAAGCGACCCATCTCCAGCGCGCGCATGCGCGCGATTTCCAAGTGTTGCCACGGACCAATTGAACTGCCGAACCAGGCATCGTTGCTGATGGTAATGATGAGCGCCGGTTCCGAAGCCGCATCCGAGACTAGTTGCGGATAGGCGATTTCGTAACATATCGCCAGTGCGACTTCAATTGATTGCCGCTCAGTGTTCAGCAAGATCGGCGGCTGATGCGCTCTGCCAGGAACTGTATGCGACATGGGCAGGTCGAAGAAGCCGATCAATCCGCGCAGCATCGATTCGAAGGGCACGTACTCGCCAAAAGGCACCAGATGCCGCTTGGCGTAGGCTCCTTCCGCCCTTCCGAGCGCAAGGGCGGCATTCTGAATCGCCCAATGATCGGCCGCCTCCACGACCCGAGGAATGCCCACAATAACGCCGGTTCCGCTTGCAAGCGCGCGCCGCTCAATGGAATCAAGATAGTCGTTCGCGGCGGTCTCCGTCATGGGAATGGCCGCCTCGGGCAACACAATCAGGTCCGCTTCCCATGATGCGTCCATCAGTGCATCGTAGGTATCAAGGGACAGTTCAAGGTGCTCCGGCAGCCACTTGAGCGCTTGCGGAACGCTTCCTTGCGCGAGGGCGACACGAATGGAATCAAAGCGCTGCGTCCATTCGAGCGACCATATCCCCAATCCGAGCAGCCAGGGCAATGCCACGAGGGCGAGGCAGCCAAATCGCTGCCGCCATCGCGTGCTGCGCAGCGCCGAGAATAGACCTGCTCCGGTAAGCGCCGCCGCGAAAGATACCAGCAAGACTCCCGCAAGCGGGGCGAACCCCTCAAGTGGCGTACCCAACTGCGCATAGCCGAGCAGCAACCACGGAAAGCCGGTCAGAATCCACATGTGTAGCCATTCGTGCAGCAGCCACAAGAAACTGAAGGCGACCGGCCACAGGATCGCTCCAGGATTTCTGTAGAAACGCCCCAGCAGAAGCCCCAACAGTGCCGGCATCAGTGAAAGGCCAGCCACAAAGATGACCACCAATAGGCCAGCGAGAAGTGGGGGGGCGTTCCCGTAGACGTTGATACTGACGTATATCCAAGAAACGCCGACGCCATACTTGCCGAGACCAAACAAGTAACCGAGCCAAAAGCCCAATCTCCCATTTGCGCCGACCAAACACCAAGAAAGAAGGCCCACCGACAGTATTGATATCAGCGGGACTTCGAAAGGAGCGAAACCAAGGGGAAATAGGGCACCTGAGACGAAGCCGAGCACAAGACGCACGGCGGACGGTCCCGTCGAGACGAACGGCTGTGGTTTATTGGCGGGCATGCCAGAGCCCAGGGCGGGCGATGAAGTTCACAGTCAGCAGGAGTTAGCTTCGGCGCATCTCAAGGCGCAACAAGCGCACGCGGCGACTCTCAGCATTGAGCACGGTGAACTTCAAGGCACCTATTTCTATCTTCTCGTCCTGCTCTGGAACATGTCCCAATTGCCGCATGACCACGCCACCAACGGTCTCCACATCCTCATCATTGAGCTCAGTGCCAAAATAGGCGTCGAATTCGTCAAGCGGCATTTGCGCCTTGATGCTATAGGTATCGTCGCCGAGCGGCTTGACATAAATCTCCTCATTCACATCGTGCTCATCCTCGATCTCACCAACGATCTGTTCAAGCACATCCTCAATGGTTACCGCGCCCGACGTGTGTCCGTACTCATCAACCACCATCGCCATGTGTTGGCGCGAACTGCGGAACTCCTTCAAGAGGGCATTGAGTCTCATGCTCTCGGGCACAAACGCGGCGACACGCATATAGTCCTTAATGTCAAAGGCATCCAGGTTGCCATTGACCACAAGCGGCAGCAGGTCTTTTGCGTGAAGCACACCGCGGACATCATCTTCGTCGTCGCCAATCACCGGAAAGCGAGAGTGCTTGGCTTCGATGAGCATGGGTAGGAGTTCTTCCGGCGGCTGATCAAAGGGGACGCACTTGAGTTGTGATCGCGGTATCTGAATGTCGCGCGCACAAAGATCGGACACCTGCAGGGCGCCGAACATGATGTTGAGCGCCTCGACATCGAAGATGTCCTTCTCTTCCGCCTCTCTGAGCATTTCCATGACACTATGGCGATTGTCTGGCGTTGGCGAGAAGACATCGCCAAGACGTTCTAGCAGCGTCTTGGCCTCGCCCTCCTCCTGATGTGAAGCCACGATATTTCTCCTACCAGTGAGCTACGGGACTTGGAAAGCCGAGATCGGCCAAGATGGACGCTTCGCAAGACTCCATGCGCCTCGCGTCGAGATTGGTCTGATGGTCATGCCCGAGAAGATGCAAGACACCATGCACGACCATGTGTGCCCAATGGCGCATGCGCCTGCTCGCCTCCGGAACCTCTTCGCAGACAACAGGCGCACAGATGGCGATGTCTCCGAGTAGGTGCAATTCGGTATCAAGCGTGCCATTGGCTGGAAAGGCGAGCACATTGGTGGCGCCGTCTCGCTTGCGAAAGTGCGCATTCAGATGACGTCCCTCCTCCCTTCCAACGACCCTGATGCAGACACCTCCCGGATGTTTCGCGACGCGTAGCGCGGCCTCCGCCCAGGTGCGTATGAGCTCCGCGCTGGGCACGTCTGATCGGTCTACATCGGGCGCCTCGGCGACCTGGACTTCAATGGCTGCGTTCACGATAGATTGGGATCGGCTATTGGCCGCAATATGCGCTTGCTAGCTGCCAGCCTCGTGCCGATCATAGGCCTCAACGATGCGCTGAACGAGCTTGTGGCGCACCACGTCCTTGGAGGTGAAGTAGATGAATCGAAGATCGCGTATCTTCGCGAGCACCTTGATGGCATGGGTAAGCCCTGACTCTGTACCCTTGGGCAGGTCTATCTGCGTGATATCGCCGGTAACCACCACTTGCGAGTGAAACCCCATGCGGGTGAGGAACATCTTCATCTGTTCTCGGGTTGTGTTCTGCGCCTCGTCAAGGATGATGAAGGCGTTGTTGAGCGTCCGTCCGCGCATATAGGCAAGTGGCGCCACCTCGATCAGGCTTCGTTCCATGTACTTCAGCACCACCGAGGCACCCATCATGTCACACAGGGCATCGTGCAGGGGACGCAGATAGGGATTGATCTTCTGAGTGAGGTCGCCGGGCAGGAAGCCGAGCTTTTCCCCAGCCTCGACAGCGGGGCGCACCAATACCAGACGATCGACACGTCCGGACTCAAGCGCCTGCACGCCAGCCGCCACCGCCAGATAGGTCTTGCCGGTTCCCGCGGGCCCTATGCCAAAGCAGATGCTGTGCTCTGAAATCGATGAGAGATAAGAGCGCTGATTTGCACCCCTTGCGCGAACGAGCTTTTTCTTGGTCTGGATGGAGAATTCGCTCGGCACTTCGGCCGCTGGAAACTCTTCTTGGGAGTCTCTCAGCTCCACCTCTGGCTCAATTGCATCCTTCGTCTCGCCCTGATGTTCTCGCAAGAAAAGGTGCAGGGATTCGGAATCGATCGAACCGCCATTGCCACGCAGACTCTCATAGAGGCGTTCCAGCACATCCTTGGCCTTCGCCACTGCCTGCTCAGGCCCCTTCAGAACAAAGAGGTTGCCGCGATTACTGATATCGACGCCAAGATGCCCGCCGATTTCACGCAGATGCTGATCTATGGGACCGCAAAGGGCTGCAAGACTCGCAGAGTTGTCGGGATGGAGTGCCAGGCGAGAAGTGACGGCACCCGCTAGCGAATCGCTCAATGTGGTTCTGTTGCCCTTCCGAGCAGCCCTTGGGGATATACAGGATACGCCTTCGGAGAGTTTTTGCAAGGTGGGTTTCCGTCAATCTGTTCCCATCAATCGAGTTGGCATGAACAAACAACACGATTGCACTGGGCGCAGGGTTATCGCGACGAACCCAAGTTTCTCTTGCGCTTCTGCGCGAGCCGACGTTTTGAATCGAGCGCTTGCTGAAGGCTTGCCAGCCAATTCTCGCACCAAGGCAGCATCTCGGTTTCCGGCAGTCTTCTGACAACTTCGCCACGTTCCAGGAAGCATTGTTCGACCGGCTCCGGGATGCCCAACGAATCGTGTCTAGAATTATCCATCACCACAAGTTGATCGAATTGCGCAGCCGTGCGCCGCAGGTTGGAGAGAGAGTATCTATATCTTTCTGGAATGCGCGCCTGATCAACCTTGTGGCCTTGTGGCCGGTGCCGAGAAGCACGCGCTGATCGGATATACTTCTCTGTCACTCGACTGCGACATTGACCAGGGTGATTGTATGGCATTTGCTGTGAACGCTCGATGTAGATTTGCTGCTCTCCCGAGCGGGCCTTGACGAGACACAGGGCAGGTACTCGGTGGGCCGTTGAAGGATCGGACAAGACTCATTTGGTAACACTAGAGATCGCCAAGCTTGTGAGCAAACCGCCACTGCGGATAGTGGCTACACTACCGAACAGACTGCAATAAAGTCAGGACCGCGCTCGCTCACAGTGCTTGAACCAGTTGTCCCAAATCTCGAAGTTGCCAGATACCGGTTCAGTTTCAACCTCGATACTTTCACCAACCTGCTCTCTGGCTATCTGGGTTCTGCTTGGCGGGGAGCTTTTGGCCATGCATTACGACGAAGTGTGTGTGTCACCAGAGCTCCCACGTGTGAAGGATGCCTTCTTGTGCGGAGTTGCCCGTATCCGACGCTCTTCGAAAACCGCACACCGCAGGACGCAACGAAACTCTCCCGCTACCCATTCACTCCCAACCCCTTTGTGCTTGAGCCCGAGGATTTGTCTGGAGAAAAGCTGAATCTTGGTGTAGTGCTGTTCGGACGAGCTGCGCAGCATTTTTCTGCCGTGTCAATCGCTTTGAAACGCGCCGGAGAGAACGGATTGACAGAGAAGCGCGTCAAGCTCAGCCTCCAAGGCACGACCAGGGAGCAGTTCCACGATGCGTTCGCGTGGACGAATGCGCTTCATGGGCCTGCACAGACCATCGAATCGCACGAGCCGCCGGAGTGTGTGCGCGTCCGGTTGCTGACACCACTCAGGATAAAGGAACAGGGACACTTTGTGGGCGCCAAAGAATTTCGTTTTCGAGCGTTCGCCGCAAACTTGCTTCGCCGCATGTCTTTGCTCGCACACTTCTTTGGTGGTTGCGAGCTTGAAGCGGACTTTCGAGCGAGCCTCAGGCGGGCCGAGGAAGTGAGGCTGGACGCCGCAGGACTGGTGTGGCGCGATCAGACACGCTTTTCTTCCCGACAAAAGGCCAGAATGAAGATTGGAGGACTGATTGGCGAGTTTGACCTCAGTCTCGACGGGATAGAGTTTCTTTGGCCGTGCCTTGTGATTGGCCAATGGACCCATGTAGGCAAGAATTGCACTTTTGGACTTGGGCGTTACGTCTTAGACCCAGTCCGCAAACCGGCGAGCGCCACATGGCCATCGCCCGCATGCTTACAAGAGCCAATTCACGACACCACAAGCTTGTGAATAAAGAACGGAGCCACCAATGAGCGCAGGCTGGAGTCCGATACAAAGTCCCAAACAAAAGTAGGACCGCGTCAATTGAATCCCGCACAGCCGCATAGCTACCCGAAGCGAATCGTCTTGTCAGCCACTGGCCTGTCTCCACAGGTCGTCACCGAAACTATCTACGCGCTGGCGGTCAGACAACAACAAGCCTTCATGCCCACAGCGGTGCACTTGCTCACGACCCTGGAAGGCAAGCGAAATGCTGAGCTCACGCTGCTCAAAGGAAACTCGTGGCTCAAGCGGCTCACCGAGGACTACAACTTGCCAGAAATTGAGTTCTCGTCCAAACACATCCATGTGATCGGCGGTGACGATTCGCTACGGGATGTTCGCACGGACAGCCACAACGAAGCGGCGGCGGACGACATTCTGAATCAGGTGCGCAGATTGACCGGGGAGCGCGATTCGGCGCTACATGTCTCCATTGCTGGAGGGCGCAAGAGCATGGGGTTCTTCACGGGTTATGCGCTGTCTCTATATGGAAGGCCGCAAGACCGCCTCAGCCATGTATTGGTATCGAGCCCTTATGAGTCCCTGCCCGAGTTCTTTTACCCTTCGCCAAAGGCACGCGTGGTGTACGACAGGAATCGGCAACCTCACGATGCGAGTCAAGCTGAAGTAATACTGGCAAACATTCCCTTTGTGCGCCTGCGTGATGGGTTGCCCGAAGGCTTGATCACCGGTGAACAGAGCTTCGGGGAAGCCGTTCGGGTCGCACAAGACTCGCTGCGAGCGCCAAGCCTGACGATTGACCAGCGCAACCGACGCATCAGTGCCGAGGGACATGTCGTCAAGGTTCCTCCCAGGGAACTTGCCTTCTTGTGTTGGCTGGCGCGCCGCCGCGCTGCTGGCAAGGAAGGCGTTGGCTGTCCCATGCATGGTGTGCCCGAAATCGAGCACAGGCTTCCGTTCTTGGGTGAGTATCGCGCTATTATTGGCGAAATGGGTGATGACGACCGCGTCGCGGGAGCACTTGCAAAGGGCATGGACAGCCAATACTTTTCTGAAACGAAATCGCGGCTCAACACGCGGCTTAAGAACGGCTTGACAGCGAAACTTGGGCGAGTCAGGGCAATGGTCTACTGCATCGGCGCGACAGGGCCGCGAGGTCGGCAAAAGTACGGACTCGTTGATCTACCGGAGTCGGCCATCAGCTTTGCGGAGGTCTCCCCGTGACGAGAACCACGCTTGAGTATCGGGTGCGTTTCCTCACCCCCGCTTTTCTCGGTAACGCTGAGCAGCATGGACAGTGGCGAACGCCCCCGTTCAAAGCGCTGTTGCGTCAATGGTGGCGTGTGGCGTATGCGGCGGATCATGGCTATAGCGTCGATGTCGGCAAGATGAGAGAAGAGGAAGGATGGCATTTCGGCAGTGTCCATTCAACCAACGCACAACAGAGCCAGGTGCGGCTGCGTTTGTCCGATTGGTCAACAAATCTAATCCAATTGGATACGCCGAGCGCTGAACAAACCTACTTAGGATATGGTCGGGAGAAACACAAGGCCATAGGCGCTGCCGAACAGGAGTGCCGGCAACTCCGCCTTTCAGTGCCTAGCGGCGACGCTTCAATCATCGAGCAATCAATGGCGCTTGTGTGCGCCTACGGCGCAATCGGCGGTAGAGCACGAAATGGCTGGGGTTCATTGCAAATCGAAGCTTGCGGCTCAAATTTCTCACCGGCGGATTTGACGAAATATCAACGGCCTTGGGACGAGGCGCTGAAGATAGAGTGGCCTCATGCCTTGGGCGCATCGGAAACAGGCGCTCTGATATGGAGGACTTCGCCGCAACAGACTTGGGAGCGGGCCATGAGGCAACTTGGAAAAATCAGGAAAGAGCTAAGACGCAGCTTCAGCAAACAAGAACGGGTCTGGCTGGCTGGAAGTGGCGACAAACGCCTACCCAATAGTCTTCGATTCAAGGTGCGGGAAGAGAAAGGCAACAAATTTGGTGTGGTTTTTCATATGCCCTGTTGTCCCATCCAAGCGTTCAATCCAAACC
>CAZNYE010000521.1:0-1896 GCA_964577185.1 uncultured Pseudomonadales bacterium
ACATAGAATTTGTGAGATTCAACACCTATTATCCGAAGGCTGCGCTCTACCAACTGGCATCTGAGCAGCAGGTTTTCCTCGTGGATGCCGCCGTAATCCGTGAGTTCGAACCTTTGGCTAACCTCCTTGCCTCAACAAAGGTTATGAAGGTGGTTCATGGTGGCGGTGAAGATATGGAAGTGATTAAAACTCATCTCGAGGTTTCGCCCCGCAACATGTTCGACACTCAGCTTGCCGCTTCGGTGGTGGGTCTCGGCTGGTGCATGGGATACGCGCCGCTTGTGAACCACTGCTTAGGCCTTGAACTTTCAAAACACGAACAACGAAGCGATTGGCTTGCGCGACCTTTGTCACGATCACAAGTTCGGTACGCTCTGCAAGATGTAGCCTATCTTCTTGAATTACATGCAATACTTATTCAGAAATTGGATTCGATGGAGAGGCGCACGTGGTTCGACGAAGAAATGTCAAACTCGCTTATCCGAGACGAGACACCTCCAGATCAGTACTACCTGAAGCTCGGGGGAGTACGGCAATTGCAGCCGAGACAGAGAGCCGTGCTGAGGGCCCTATGCGAATGGAGGGAGCGAGAGGCTAGACGGCGGGACCAGCCACGTCAGTGGGTAGTGCGGGATGAGCACTTGCTCAGGTTTGCGCGTAAGGAGCGATTGGAAGAACCTGTGCTCTCTGAGTGCTTACCGAAAGATGTCGCGAGGCGCTACGGCGGCCAATTGCAGAAGGCTTTTGCACACGGGAAGGAGAGCGAACTGCCTCCGGCTATGGAGGATTCATTGCCGGCGGGGTCGCGAGAAGTGGTGAAAGAAATTCTCGCGGAAGTGGTCAAGCTAGCGCTGGAGATCAAGGTTCCGCAAGAATTGCTGGCAACAAGGCGTGAAATTGAAAGATGTGTCCGTGAATGGCTTTCAAAGGATCAGCTACCCACATATCTGAGCGGCTGGCGGCGTCCGTTCCTCTCGCCGATATTCGAAGAAAAGCTCGGCAAGATGAGTGTCGCATGAGGCCCCAGATGGCAGAGTTTTGGCGGCACAAGTCCCTTGAAGAGATGAATGCCGAAGAATGGGAGTCTCTCTGTGATGGCTGCGCGCGCTGCTGTCTGATCAAATTGTCCGATCCTGAGAGTGATGACGTGAGCTACACCGCGGCTCATTGCGAGTTCTTGGATGCGTCGCGCTGCCGTTGTACCGACTACGAGCGGCGCACACAGCTTGTGGATGATTGTGTCCGTCTCACTCCTAGGCTCGTGCGCGAGGCGAATTGGCTGCCCCATACCTGCGCCTACCGAGTGGTCGCCGAAGGCAAGGAGCTTCCGGTGTGGCACCCGTTACGGACGGGCGACGCGAATAGCGTGTTCGAAGCCGGCATAGCCATTCGTGGTAGAACCGTCTCCGCGACCTCGGTACATCAGAATGACCTTGAAGACATGGTAATCACCTGGGTACACGCGGAATGATCGCCTGGAGTCTCGTTTTCTTAGGTGCGGTCTCGTGGTTTGCGGCGGTGTGGTTTTACTTGCGCCGACCACACTGGCTTCGCTGGTGGCTGGGATTGTTGGTCCCGGTGTGGGCACTGTCGCCAACTCCGGTTGAGGGTTTCCCAGACGATTACGCGCCGGCGATGATTACGGCCTTTTATGAATTGCTTATCAAGCCTGACGGAAATCCCGGAACTGCCATCGCAGTCTTGGTGATAGGTACCTTGCTGCTCTCCCTTGGTGTGGTTTTGCTGAGACTGACGCAGAGATTTCTTGTGAAGCGTGGCGTCAACTGGGATCGCCTACTCCAGATCGCGAGTCGAAAATAGCAGTTAGTGCCGGGGGTTCTTCCACGCTTGGGTACAATGCGCGGTTTCAGGCTGGGTAGCAAAGTGGTTATGCAG